>JANXLP010000007.1 GCA_025355125.1 Opitutaceae bacterium
ATCGACCTTGGCACCGCCAACACGCTCGTTTACGTCAAAGACAAAGGCATCGTCCTCCGCGAACCCTCCGTGGTCGCCCTCGATACCGTCACGCGCAAGGTCCGCGCCGTCGGTGACGAAGCCAAAAAGATGCTCGGCCGCACCCCCGGCAACATCACCGCCATCCGCCCCATGAAGGACGGCGTCATCGCCGACTTCGACGTCACCGAGGCGATGCTCCGCTACTTCATCCGCAAGGTCTCCAGCGGCTCCTTCCGCGCCCCGCCCCGCGTCGTCATCGCCATCCCATCCGGCATCACGGAGGTCGAGAAACGCGCCGTCAAAGACTCCGCCCTCCACGCCGGCGCCCGCGACGTCATCACCATCCCCGAGCCCATGGCCGCCGCCATCGGCGTCGGTCTCCCCATCGACGAACCCGCCGCTAACATGATCGTGGACATCGGCGGCGGCACCACCGAGATCGCGATCATTTCCCTCAACGGTATCGTGTTTTCGAAATCCATCCGTGTCGCCGGCGACGAGCTCGACGCCGCCATGGTGAATTACATGAAGCGCGCCTATAATCTCCTCATCGGCGAGCGCACCGCGGAAGAAATCAAAATCCGCGTCGGTTCTGCCTACCCCCTCGACGAAGAGCTCACCATGGAAGTCAAAGGCCGCGATTCCGTCGCCGGCCTCCCCAAGACGATCCACATCACCTCGCAGGAAATCCGCGAAGCCCTCGCCGACACCATCTCCTCCATCGTGGACGCCGTCCGCGTGACTCTCGAACGCTGCCCGCCCGAACTCTCCGCCGACCTCGTGGACCGCGGCTTCGTGATGGCCGGCGGCGGCGCCCTCATCCGCGGCATCGACAAACTCCTCAGCGAAAAAACCGGGCTCCCCGTGACGATCGCCGACGACCCCCTCTCCGCCGTCGCCAACGGCACCGGCGCCGTCCTCAACGACCTCTCGTGGTTGATGCAGAACGTGTGAGTGGTGAGGGCTCCGAGGTAGGGCGCGTTATCCCTAACGCGCCGCTTGGTCTCAGGCCGACTCCCGCCCCGTTGCCGCAGCGCCAACGCCTGTTCCACACTCCACCCAGTTGGGTGCCTTCCGGGGCCACGTTTTTTATTACGATCTGCTGTGCCGATCAAAAAAACAATCAGCTCGCCCGACCCGAGCCTTTTCTGGTGATGACCACCGCCATCGAGCATTATCTCGCCACGGAGAAAATGTGGACCTCTCTTTTCCTCGCGATGCCCGACCATCTGCACGCTCTACTTACATTCCCATCCGATGTCCGGATGGAGGCCATTTTCCGCGACTGGAAACGCTACGTCACCAAAAAAACAGGTGTCGTTTGGCAAGACGGTTTTTTCGATCACCGCCTGCGTAGCAACGAAAGTCTAAACGAAAAGGCAGCTTACATCCGCTTAAATCCGGTGCGCGCCGGACTTGTTTCAGAAGCTTCTCGATGGAATTTTGTCTGGCCGGATTGCAACACTGCTCCGGCGCGTTAGGGATAACGCGCCCTACCCTCACCACCTGACCGCCGCCCCATGCCCAAACGTTTCGACCACGCCCGTCCGTTCCTCACGCTCGGTCTCCTCGTCGCCGCGTGGTTGGTCATCCCCGCGGTCTTCAAGGTCTTCGCCCGCGCCTCCTTCTTCGAGCTCACCGCGCCCATCGGCGTCGCCGCGTCCTACGCGCGCGACCTCCAGGAATTCTGGACGCTCCGCCTCCACTCCAACAGCGAGCTCATCGAAGCCGGCCGTGACCTCGCCCGCCTCAACGCCTCCTACGAACTCTCCGTTCAGCAAAACACCGAGATGCAGGGTGAGATCGCCCGCCTAGAGGGTATTCTTCGTCTCCCCTCCTACACCGGCTACCGCTCCGAACACGCCCGCGTCGTCCGCCGCGATTTCTCCGGCTGGTGGCAGCGTCTCACCATCCGCAAAGGCAAAAATTTCGACCTCGTCGTCGGCGCCCCCGTCGTCTTCAGCGGCGGCGTCGTCGGCCGCGTCAGCGAGGTCTTCGCCTACACCGCCACCGTCGATCTCATCAGCAGCCAGACCGTGCGCCTCGCCGCCGTCGTCGAAGGCGATACCCGTCCGATCAGTTATCAGGGCGGCCTGAATCCCACTTTCGGCTCCGCCGGCGGAGTCCTCGAATTTGTCCCCCTCGACATCTTCGCCAGCGCCAACTCCACCACGCGCCTCGTCACCTCCGGCCTCGGCGGCGTCTTCCCGCCCGGCCTCACCATCGGCTCCGTGATCAAAGTGGAACCCAGCCTCGATGGCCTGTTCAAATCCGGAGAAGTCAAAATCGACGACCGCCTCGCCGCCCTCACCGAAGTCACCGTTCTCATCCCCGTCAGCCCCCAGTAAGTCGGCTCCGTTCTCCCTGCCCCCGCTCCGCCCTTACTCCTCTTACACGCCTTACTCCTCTCACGCTCTTAAAAAGTGCTCCGCCTTCTCCTCATCTTCCTCTCGACCCTCCTCCTCTGGGCCCTCACCGCGCAGCTCAACCACGCGCTCGCTCCCTGGCGCCTCTACGTGTTCGTCGGCGCGCTCGCCGTCACCCTCCCCGCGCTCACTTTTTCCCTGCGCAGCGGACTCCTCGCGAGCTTCCTCGGCGGCCTCATCTTCGACTCCGTCGCGCCCGTCACGTTTGGCACGCACGCCGTCCTCTTCGGCCTCACCCACGCCGTGATCTTCAACCTCCGCGACCGCATCCCGCGCGACGACACCCTCAGCCGCGTCCTCATCGCCCTCTTCGCCAACCTCGGCCTCTTCCTCGTGTTCTCCTTCACCCAAGTCGCCCGCTCGCCCGCCCCCGCCAGCCTCTGGCCCCGCCTCTTCGCCGACCTCGCCTGCTCCCAGGTCGCGCTCGCGCTGATCGCCCCCTGGTTCTTCGCCATTCAGACCCGCGCCCTCGCTCTCGTCACCGAAGAGACCAATCCCAGCCGCTACGCCTGATCCCGCTTCCCGCTCCGTGGCCGCCAACGAAAACAGCCTCGCCGAAAGCTCCGGCAAACTCTTCGAGTCCCACAAAGGCTACGACCCGCGCATCGTTTTTTTCTATTTCATCACCGCCGGCCTCCTCCTCGTCCTCGTCGGTGGCCTCGCCTACCAACAGCTTTTCAAGAGCGAGATCCACAACGAGAAAGAGCGCACCCAGAACCAGCGCCTCATCATCGTTCCCGGCCCGCGCGGCAACATCTACGACCGCCACGGCCAGCTCCTCGTCGGCAACCGTCCCCGCTTCGCCGTCGTCCTCAATCTCGACGAACTCCGCGCCAAATTCCGCACCGAGTTCATCCGCATCCGCAAAAATTACCGCGAGACCGGCGACAAGGATATTCCAAACATCGACCAGCTCTGGAGCCTCGCCCGCGTCAGCGTCGTTCAGGCCTACCTCGAGCAGGTCAACGCCATCCTCGCCCGCGATCTCAAGGTGGACGCCCGCCGCCTCGGAAATCACTTCGCCCGTGAACTCCTCCTGCCCTACCCGCTGATCGAGGATCTTCCGCCCGCCGACTACGCCAAACTCATCGAGCGCCTCCCCGTCGTTTCCCCGCTCCAACTCTATACCACCAACACCCGCGAGTATCCCTTCGGCTCCGCCGCCTCCCAAACCCTCGGCTACGTCGGCATCAACGAAAACGTCGAGGCCGAGGACTTCGCCGGCGCCAGTCTCAAGACCCGGAAAATCAAGACCTTTAAAATGCGCGGCTCCATCGGTCGCGACGGCTTGGAGCTTAAATTCGACTCCACGCTGCAAGGCGAGGCCGGGGGCTCCATCTTCCGCGTCGATCCCGCCGGCTACCGCCTCCGCGACACCAAACCCATCGAATCCCGCCTCCCCACCCAGGGGAAAAATATCGTCACCTCTCTCGACATCGACCTCCAACTCGCCGCCGAGCAAGCCATCGGCGACCAGACAGGCGCCGCCGTCGCCATCGACATCAAGACCGGCGAAGTCCTCGTCCTCGCCAGCAAGCCCGACTACGACCTCTCCAAGTTCACCCCCCGCCTCAGCCACGAGGACGCTGCCGACATCACCGCCCGCGAAGCTTGGACCAATCTCGCCATCAGCGGGGCCTTCGCGCCGGGATCCACCTTCAAGATTCTCACCTCAATCGCCGGCCTTCGCCGGGGCCTGCTTGATCCCACCCAGCCCATCGCCGACTGCCAGGGCACCGTCCGCATCGGCAACCGCACCTTCGTCTGCGACAACGGGCGCGGCCACCACGGCGAAGTGTTCATGGCCGACGCCATCGCCCACAGCTGCGACATCTACTTCTTCGCCGCGGGCCGCCTTATCACCCCCGAACGCCTCGCCGAAGAGGGCCGCCGCTTCCACCTGCACCAGCGCACCGGCATCGAACTGCCCCACGAAACGGGCCGTATGGTCATACCCGATCCCGCCTACAAAGAGAAAGTGATCCACGAAAAATGGTTCCCCGGCGACACCGCCAACACGTCCATCGGCCAGGGTTTCGTCCTCGTCACCCCACTCCAGATGGCCTGCTTCGCCGCCTCCGTCGCCCGCAACGAAGTCTTCACCCAGCCCACTCTCATCCACCGCGACGACGCCCCCGTGCAACGCACGGAATCCATCGGTCTCACCCCTTCCCAACGCACCGCCCTTATTGAGGGCATGGTCGGAACTATCGAATACGGCACCGGCAGCGCCCTGAACATCCCCATGTTCAAAATCCCCGGCGTCCGCATCGCCGGCAAAACCGGCACCGCCCAAGTCCGAGTGAAGCGCGAAGGCAAAGTCGGTAACATCAACCTTGCCTGGTTCCTCTGCTTCGCTCCTGCCGACAATCCGGAGATCGCCATGGTCGTGATGCTTGAAGGCGACACCATCGGCGAAACTTTCGGCGGCGGTCGCAACGCCGGGCCCATCGCCGCCACCGTCCTCAAGAAATATTTCGAAAAGAAGAACCGCCCCGCCGACCAGAAGATCGTTCCGTTCAAGACGTAGTAACCGGTAATCAGCGTGGCATGGGCATCCTGCCCATGTCTGGAAAAGTAGCAGGGGCGTCCCGCCCCTGTCCGAAAAGTAGGGCGGACTTTAGTCCGCTTTCCCCCGCGCCCGCACCACCCGCCGCGCCCGGCGCAGCACCGCCTCCGGCTGCGTCCACGTCGCCCGCGCCCCATACCGCAACCGCTCCAATTCCGCGCGCACCCTCGCCTCCTCCCGAGTCAACGGACCGCCCGGTCCGTTACCACGTCCCTCG
>JANXLP010000012.1 GCA_025355125.1 Opitutaceae bacterium
TGACCGAGGCGCAGGTGAAAAAGGAAATGACCGCGCAGCCTCTCGACTACCTCGAGACCGTGCGCTCACTCCCGCGCCAGCATCTCATCATCTTCAAGAAACGCGCCGCGCCTTAACTCCGCGCGCCCGATTCACCGCCGCGTGTCCTGTCGCTCATTTCGCGCGGCTTGTCCGCTTCTCTTTGAGTTCAACCCCACCGCCATGATCGCTCGATCCCTCTTCGCGTTCCTGCTCCTCGCTTTCACCGCCAGTGTCGCCTCCGCCGCTGCGCCCACGCGCGTCGAGCAATGGAGTATTTTTGAGCTCAACCTCAACGGTCCCACCACGGGCAATCCGTTCATCGACGTCGAACTCACCGCCCAGTTTTCCCAAGGCGCCACCCACATCACCGCCACCGGTTTCTACGATGGCGCCGGCCACTACCGCGTGCGCTTCATGCCGGAGAAACCCGGCGAGTGGACGTTCATCACCCACAGCAACCGCCCCGCCCTCGACGGCCAGACGGGGAGCTTCGTCGCGACGCCGCCCACCGCGAGAAACCACGGCCCCGTGCGCGTCGCCCACACCTACCATTTCGCCTACGCCGACAGCCTGCCCTACCGCCCCGTCGGCACGACCGCCTACGCGTGGACACATCAGGGCGACGCCCTTGAAGAACAAACCCTGCGCACCCTCGCCGCCTCCGCGTTCAACAAAATCCGCCTCTGCGTTTTCCCGAAAAACTACGACTGGAACAAGCACGAGCCCGTCTTCTACCCGTTCGCCGGCACGCCGCCCACCAAGTGGGATTTCACCAAATTCAATCCCGCGTTTTTCCGCCACCTTGAGCAACGCATCGCCCAGCTCCGCGACCTCGGCATCGAGGCCGACATCATTCTCTTTCACCCCTACGACAAGGGCCGCTGGGGCTTCGACCGCATGGGCGCCGCCAACGATGACCGCTACCTCCGCTACGTCGTTGCGCGCCTCGCCGCCTACCGCAACGTCTGGTGGTCCCTCGCCAACGAATACGATTTTATGAAGGAAAAGACCGAGGCCGACTGGGACCGCTTCGGCCGGATCGTCCAACAGAGCGATCCCTACGCCCACCTGCGCTCCATCCACAACGGCACGCTCATCTACAACCACACCCAGTCGTGGGTCACCCACGCGAGCATCCAAAACGGCGGCGCCGTCGAGGAACCGGGCCGCGCCCAGCTCTACCGCGACGTCTATCGCAAACCCATCGTTTACGACGAAGTGAAATACGAGGGCGACCTCCCCCGCCGCTGGGGCAACCTCTCCGCCGAGGATATGGTTTTCCGCTGCTGGAACGGCCTCATCGCCGGCACCTACGTCGGCCACGGCGAGACTTATCTCCACCCCGCCGACGACATTCTCTGGTGGGCCAAGGGCGGCGTCCTCCGCGGCCAGAGCCCCGCCCGCCTCGCCTTCCTGAGCCAAGTTCTCGAAGCCGCCCCCACCGCCGGCATCGACCCCATCGACAAGTGGCAGGACCCACGCTTCGGCGGACAACCCGGCGACTACTACCTCCTCTACTTTGGCAAAGAGCAGCCCTCCTCGTGGCGCTTCGAACTCCCGAAAAACAAACTCGCCGACGGCCTCGTTTTCCAAATCGAGATCCTCGACACGTGGGCGATGACCGTCACGCCCGTGCCTGGCACCTTCATCACGAAGAAAAAAGACGACTACCTCTTCGAAGACGCCGCCGGCAAATCCGTTGCTCTGCCCGCCAAGCCCTACGTCGCGCTCCGCATCCGCCGCAGCCCATAGGCCGTTCCCACCGCGTCACTTATTTCTCCAAAAAAACGCACCCGGACGCCGAACCGGGGCCGCATCTCGTGGTCAGTCGCGATCAACCCATTCGCATCACCATGAAAAAAAGCATCATCCTTCTCTCCGCACTCAGCCTCGCCTTCGTTGGTTGTGGCAAAAGCTCCGACGCTCCTAAGACCGAGCCCACCACCGCCGAAAAAGCCGAAGCCGCCGTGAAGAACGCCGCGGCCAAGACCGGCGACGCCATCGAAAACGCCGCCGTCAAAACCAAGGAAGTCGCCATCGACGCCAAGGACGCCGTCGCCGCCAAACTCGTCGAGTGGAAGCTCACGCCGTCCGACATCAAGGCCGACCTCGAAAAAGGCGGTCGCGTCGTCCGCACCAAAACCGGCACCGCTGTCGCCAAGTCCGGCGAAGTCTTCGATAACGCCCGCGTCGTCACCGTCATCAACGCCAAACTCGTCGGCGACAGCCAGCTCTCCGCCCTCAAGATCAACGTCGATGCCGACCAAGGCGTCGTGACGCTCAAGGGCACCGTGAAATCCGTCGAGCTCATCGGCCGCGCCATCACCGTTGCCCTCGACACCGATGGCGTCACCCAGGTCGTCTCGCTGCTGACCGTGTCGATGTAATCACCGGTCCGACCGTAGGGCGTCCGTCTTGCGGACGCCTTCCGGAGTTTAGAGGAAAGCCCTTCGGGCGGGTCACCACGACCCGCCTTTTTTCGTTTTATATCCCCCCATTCATTCCCGCGCTTGCGCCTCTCAGAACGCCGCCTTTCCTAGAGACACCATGCGTCTCCCCCGCCCCTCTCCCTTCGGCTCCGCCGTTGTCCTCGCCCTCGCCGCCGCCGCCCTCGCGCCCACTTGGCTCTCCGCCCAAGCCGTCCGCGCCGGCTCCGTTGCCGAGCGCTACGCCACCCTCTGCGCCGCCTGCCACGGCAAAGGCATGGAAGGCGCGCAGGCCCCTTCGATGCTCGACGATGTCTGGGTCCACGGCGGCGACGACGAAAGCATCGCCAAAAGCATCCGCAATGGCTTCCCCGAAAAAGGCATGCCCGCATGGGGCGCCGCGATTCCCGAAAAAGAGATCCGCGCGATGGTCATCTACATTCGTGAAATCAGTGCCAAAGCCGCCCGCGACAAAACCGAGTTCACCAAGCCCGCCGAACACGTGGCGGCGAAGAGCCAGCTCCACGCTTACGAACTCAACACCTGGGTCTCCAATCTCAAAGAGCCGTGGTCGCTCGCCTTCCTCCCCAACGGCATCGCCCTCGCCACCGAGAAACGCGGCACCCTCCGCCTCATCGAAAACGGCAAACTCGCCGGCAATCCCATCTCCGGCGTGCCCACCGTGGACGACGGCGGCCAAGCCGGTCTCTTCGATGTCGTCCCGCATCCCGACTACGCGAAAAACGGCTGGCTCTATCTCGCCTACAGCGATCCGCAAAAAAGCGCCGACGGCAAAAATGTGAGCCTCACGCGCATCATCCGCGGCAAGCTCAAGGACGGCGCCCTCGTCGAGCAGCAGACGATTTTCCAGGGCCCACTCGAATACTACCGCCCCGCCGGCGGCGTCCACTTCGGCGGTCGCATCGCCTTTGATCGCGCCGGCTTTTTGTTTTTCACCATCGGCGAACGCGGCGACGGCAAAAACGCTCAGGATCTCGCCCGCCCCACCGGTAAAGTTCACCGCGTCCACGACGACGGCCGCATCCCCACCGACAATCCGTTCGCCAACGACCCGAAGGCCGACCGCACCATCTGGACCTATGGCCATCGCAATCCCCAGGGCCTCGCGATCCATCCCGTCACCGGCGAACTCTACGACGCCGAGCACGGCCCGCGCGGCGGCGACGAGCTCAACCTCGTCCGCAAAGGCCTCAACTACGGCTGGCCCATCATCACCTACGGCATGAACTACGACGGCACCGCCATGGTGGACATCACCGCCAAGGCAGGCATGGAGCAGCCCGTCACCTATTGGGTCCCGTCCATCGCCCCCTGCGGCGCCAATTTCTACACCGGCGATCTTTTCCCGAAGTGGAAAAATCACCTCTTCGTCGCCTCGCTTGCCGCCGAGGAACTCCGCCGCCTCGAACTCGTGGATGGCAAAGTCGTCGCGCAGGAAATCGTCTTCAAAAACCTCGGCCGCATCCGCCACGTCATCACCGGCCCCGATGGCGCGCTCTACGTCCTCCTCCCCTCGCGCATCGCGCGCATCACGCCCGCAAACTCTACGACTGCAGCCTCCAGCCAAGTGAACGCCACTTCGCAAGATTCGGTTATTCTGCTGCCTCCTAGTTCGCCGCTTAGTCTTTAAACCCCGCCATCCACGCCGTCTCCGCCCAGCTCGTGCCGCCCGCATTGAGCTGCACCGCACCCGGTGTGCTACGCCCTCTTTCAACATAACTCTTCATGAGCGCGCCAAGCCGTTTCACCACCTCCGGATGCGCCGCGATGACGTTCGTCGTCTCCGCCGGATCATCCTGCAAATTGAACAATTGAAACGCCGGCGAACCCGCCGGCGCCTTGCCCGGCTTCGGCTCGCTCCAGCCGCCCGAGTCCGGACCCAGACACAGCTTCCACGCGCCCTGCCGAATCGCGAACGACCCGTTGATCGAGTGATGCACAATCGCCTCGCGCAACGGCGCCGCGAGCTTCTCGCCCGCGAGCACCGGCAACATGCTCACGCTGTCCTCGCCCGCCGTCCCCGGCAGCTTTTCGCCGATCATCGCCGCACACGTCGCCAATAAATCCGACTGGCAGATCAGTTCGTCACTCAGCCGCCCGCTCGTTTTGATTCCCGCCGGCCAACGCACGATGAACGGCACGCGATGCCCGCCCTCGTAAATATCCGCCTTCGCTCCGCGCAACCCCGGCTGTGAGTCGTGGTGCGCCGCCTTCAGATCGGCGAAGTTCGCCGCCGGACTGCACCCGTTGTCCGCCGTGAAAATCACCAGCGTGTTCGCATCAAGACCCCGCGCCTTCAACGCGGAGACCACGCGGCCCACGACATCGTCCACCTGCACGCAGAAATCTCCATACACCGTGGTCTTCGTCTTCCCGTTAAATTCGCCCTCCGGCAAAATCGGCGTGTGCGGTGCCGTCAGCGCCAGATACAGGAAAAACGGCGTCGTCGCGTCCTGCCGGCCGATATACGCGAGCGCCTCCGTCGCCTCGCGCGGCAGCACATCGACATGCGCGAACCCGTCCGCCGCCGGCCCCGCGCGCCACATCGCCTGTCCCTGGTTGCCCGCGATCGGCTGCAACGGCGCGCCCTCGACGCGATCCCCGCGCAGCCACGCATACGGCGGCATGTCGAGCGACGCACTGATCCCAAAGAATTCCTGAAACCCGCACGCCAGCGGCCCGCCGCCAAACGGCTGCGCGAAGTCCACATCGCTCTCCGTCGCCTTGGCATTCTTCGCCACCGCCGCCTTCGCCCAGTTCAGTCCAAGATGCCACTTCCCCACCATCGCCGTCGCGTAGCCCCGCTCCCGCAAATACGAAGCCACCGTCACGCGCCCCGGCTCAATCAACGCCGGCGAAAAACCGCCGCCCACACCCGATTTCCGCGCACTCCGCCAGTTGTAACGTCCGGTGAGAATCGAGTAGCGCGACGGCGTGCACACCGCCGAGCTGCTGTGCGCATCGGTGAACGCGACGCCTTCTTTCGCGAGTCGATCCAAGTGCGGCGTCTGCCACGCGCTCTTCGCATTCAGCGCCGACACGTCGCCCACGCCCATATCATCCGCGAGGATGTAAACAATGTTAGGCCGCGTCGCCGCCGACGCACCCGCCACCGCTAAAATAAAAACGCCGGCCAGCCATCGGGGTAAAAGCATACCCAGAGCCGTAGAACGCTACGCCGCCCCGTCCAGCCTTTAGCCGTCGTGATCCTTAGCCCCGCGGCGTCACCCCGTGCCCCGCCGCGATGTGTGCCACCGAAATCATCCCGCCCGCCAGCGTGAACCCGCCCTCAAACGGATTGCTCGCCATGAACAACGGCGTGTCGAGATCCGCGAAGCCAAACCCGCCGATTCCCGCCGCGAAACACGCCGACACACTCATCGCCAAAATACTCTCCACGTTACCGCCGATCATGAGCCCAAGCCCCGCCGCGCGCGCCGCCAGCGCCAGCTCGTGCGCCGCGATCACGCCGGACTTCATAAGCTTGATGTTCACAAAATTCGCCGCGCCCGCCGCCGCGATCTTTTTCACATCATCCGCCGTGCATGCCGTCTCGTCCGCCGCCACGTTCCAGCCCGACTCCGCCATCAGCGCCGCCGCGCCCGCGAGATCGTCCTTCGCCAACCACTGCTCCAGCAGCGCCGGCTTGATGCCCGCGCCCTTCAGCCCCCGCACAAGTTCGCCCGCCGCCGCGCGACTCAGCCCGGCATTGCCATCGAGAATGAGCGGCGCATCCGGCGCCGCCGCGTGAATCGCCGCCACCCGCGCGAAATCACCTGCCGGACCCGCCGCGCCGCCGACCTTCACCTTGATCATCTTAATGCCCCGCGCACGGATCGCCCGCGCCGCGTCCGCCGCCTCGGCCACCGTGCCCGTCGTCACCGTCATGTCGGTCTCAAGCGTCGTGCTCGCGCCGCCGAAAAATTTCCACATGGGCTCCCCACGCTGCTTCATCACCGCATCGAGCAACGCCATCTCGAGCGCGCACTGCGCCGAACCACACCCCGCTCCGCCCTTGCCAAAAAACTCCGCCGCCAGCCCGCGCCAGTCCGCCGCATCGCGCCCCGGCAACCACGCCTGCGCCGAGTTTAGCGCCGCGAGCGCCATCGCCTGCGTCTCGCCGTTATAGGGCGGCAGCGGCGCCGCCTCGCCGTAGCCCTTCGTCCCGTCCGCCAGCTCGACCGTCACGAGCACATTGTTCGCCATCGCCTGCGCCCCGCCCGAAATGCCAAACGGCACATGCAGCGGAATGTCGAGCAAGGCCACGTCGAGGACGACGATCTGAGTCGGTGAACGCATCGGTCTTTGTGCCCCGCGCCCGCACGACGACTCAAGCGCGAAGTCTGCGCGCCCCGGCAACCCGCACGGTATTCCGCTGAAGCCCGCTAAAGTGTTTTCGGGCAAGGCCGGCAATATTTAATGGCTAACTGAGCGCTGCCGTGCAGGGTGGACCGTGGCATGTCAGCCCCATCTACCTAC
>JANXLP010000027.1 GCA_025355125.1 Opitutaceae bacterium
GGTGTTTACGGCGCTGCTGCTCGCGGAGAGCGAGCGACTCGGAAAGGTGTCGCGCAACGATTCGGCGGCGAAATTTCTCCTGCCGGCGGGCGATCCCGATCAAGCGGCGCTCGCGAAGATCACGCTGCTCTCGCTCACGACGCACAGTTCCGGTCTGCCGCGGCTGCCGGCGAACATCGGCGCGAATCCCGACGGCAATCCCGATCCTTACGCGATCTACGACCGTGCGGCACTCGTGGCGGGGCTGCGGTTGCACGGGCCGAGCGCGCCGGTGGGGCGCTCAGTGGCGTATTCGAATTTCGGGGTGGCGGTGCTCGGCGAGGCGCTCGGGACGGCGTGGGGCACGAGCTACGCGGCGGCGTTGGAGACGCACGTGCTCGCGCCGCTCGGACTCAAGCAGACGACGCTCTCGATGCCCGGTGCGCGCAAGCCCGATGGCCTCGCGCCTGGCCATGGGCCGAATGGCCGGCCGGTGGGCAACTGGTCGTTTCTCGCGTGTGCGCCGGCGGGGGCGTTGCGCTCCTCGGCGCGGGAGCTGGCGATTTTTTTAAAGACCGCGCAGGGCGTCGGCCCGGGCTCGCCGTTACACACGGCGTGGGCGGCGACGCTCGTGCCGCAGCGGCCGGTGCCCGATCTCGGCGGCGAGGTGGGGCTGGGCTGGTTTCTCAAGGGCGACGCGGCGAAGCCGACGGTGTGGCACAACGGCGGCACGGCGGGCTACCGCAGCTTTGTCGGCTTCGTGCCGGGCGGCGCGGGCGTGGCGGTGTTGACCAACCGCAACGCGAGTGTCGATGAGATCGGCTTTGCGCTGCTCGGCGGGAAGCCGCCGCAGCCGGCTTCGACGGCGGTGGCCAACGCGGAGGATTATGTCGGCCGTTATCCGCTGGTGCCGACGTTTGCGATCAACGTGACGACGCGGGGTGGGGCGCTCTTCGGGCAGGCGACGGGGCAGCCGGCGTTTGCGCTGCGGGAGATCGCGACGGACCGGTTTGCGCTGGTGGGCGTGCCGGCGGAGCTCTCGTTTGAACGTGATGCGGAGAAAAAAGTGGTGGCGCTGGTGCTCCATCAAAACGGGGCCGACCAGCGGGCGCCGCGCGGCGAGTTGCCGCCGGGGCCGAAGGAAATCGCGCTGCCGCCGGAGGTGATCGCGCAGTATCCGGGCACGTATCGCCTGACGACGGAAGCGGTGATTACGGTCACGCTGCGTGAGAATGGGCTGGCGGTGCAGCTCACGGGGCAGGGCGCGGCGCCGATTTTCGCGACGGCGCGAGATGAGTTTTTCTACAAGATCGTGGATGCGCGGATCAGCTTTACGCGGGATGCGGCGGGCAAGGTGACGGGGCTTGTGCTGCACCAGAATGGCCGGGATCTGCCGGCGCCACGCGAGCCGTAGTCGGCTGGGGTGTGTTCGTGGTTGCGCGGGTTTGCGGGGCCGCGTTTGGTGTTCGGGCCGGCGACCGGCGCCCATGCTTTCGCACCTCAGTAAACCGAGAATCATCGCGGCCGGCCTTTTCGTGGGACTCTTGGGTTTGGCGGCGGGCTACTGGGGTTATGTGAACGAGGGCGACCGCATTCTGGCCGCGCTGACGGATGACGCGAAGCGCTGCGCGGCGGCTTTTGACCGGGGCGAGCTGGGGGCGTTGACGGGCACCAAGGCCGATGTGGGCACGCCGCTTTATGACCGGGTGAAGGTGCGGCTGCGGCGGCTGCGTGAGGTGAATCCAGCGGTGCGCTTCGTATATGTTTTCCGCACGCAGGCGGCGGGAAAAGTCATCTTCCTCGCGGACTCGGAGCCGGCGACCTCGGACAAGGTTTCGCTGCCGGGGGACGACTACGCCGAGGCCGCGACGTCGCCGGGTTTGCAGGCGGTCATTCGCACCGGTGAGCCCGCGACCGAGGGGCCGATCCCGGATCAGTTCGGAGTGTGGGTGACGGGGTATGCGGTGGTGGATGATGCGCCGGCAGGCCGGCAGATTCTGGGCATGGATGTATCGGCGGCCCACTGGCGGCGGGAGCGGTGGGTGGCGGGATTTCGCGCGGCGCTCTATGTCGCGCTGCTGGGCGGGCTGCCGCTGGCGGCGGCGGTGGTTTTGCGGCGGCAGGTGCGGCAGCAGGATGTGATTCGCAATCTCACGGAGGCGATGGAGCAGAGCCACTCGGCGATCATGATCGTCGATCTCGTGAGCCGCATCACCTACGCGAACGCAGGTCTCTGCCGGCAGATGGGCTATACACGCGCGGAATTGCTGGGCCGCGAGTGGCGGGATTTCCAGGTGGTGGAGACGCCGCCGGAATTGTTGGCGGATCTCGTGTCGACGGTGCGCGGTGGCCATTCGTGGCGCGGCGATTGGTTCAACCGGCGGAAGAACGGTGAGATTTATCCCGTGCGCGGTATTGTCACGCCGGTGAAGGGCGACGACGGGCGGCTGGCGTGTTTCGTCGCGACGCTCGAGGACGCGACCGAGAGCAAGCGAATCGAGGCCGCGCTGCGCGAGGCCCGTGACCAGGCGGAGGCGGGGGACAGGGCGAAGGGGCAATTCCTCGCGATGATGAGCCACGAGGTGCGCACGCCACTCAACGGCATCGTGGGTTTCACGGGGCTGCTGCTGGATACCACGCTCAACAACGAGCAACGCGACTACGCGCAGACGATCCGCATGAGTGGTGAAACGCTGCTCCAGCTCACGGGCGACATTTTGGATTTCGCGCGCATCGACTCCGGCAAGCTCAAGCTGGAGTTGCTGCCGTGCGACGTGCGCACGTGTGTGGAAGACACGCTCGATCTGCTCGCGGCGAGGGCGGCGGACAAGCGCATCGAGCTGTTGCACACCGTCGATCCGGCGGTGCCGGCGCTGGTGCAGACCGATCCGGGCCGGCTGCGGCAGGTGCTCGTGAATCTGCTCACGAACGCGATCAAGTTCACCGATGTGGGCGAGGTGGAGGTGCGCGTTGCGGTGGCGCCGGCAGAGGCGGGCGCGGACACGGGCAAGATGCCCGTGCCACTTTCGGAAGCGGGCGTGCCGCCGGTCACGTTGATTTTCACCGTGCGCGACACGGGTATCGGCATCCCCGAGGACCAGCAGGCGAAACTTTTCCGGCCGTTTATCCAGGTCGATCAACAGAGCACGCGGCGCTATGGCGGGACGGGGCTGGGCCTGGTCATCAGCCGTAATCTCGTGCGGCTCATGGGCGGCGAGATCGAGCTGGCGAGCGAGGTGGGCCGGGGGACGACGTTTACCTTTACGCTGCGGGCCGGAGTGCTGCAGCCGCCGCCGGCGCCGCGGGCCGCGCTCGTGGGGCGCACGCTGGCGTTGATCGCGCCGCCCGGGCCGGTGCGCGCCGAACTCACGGCGCTCGCCGCCAGTTGGGGCGTGCGGGTGAACGTCGCGGACCGCCCCACGGGACTTCCGATCACGGCAGATCTCGTGCTGGTGGAATTTACGGAGGAGGTCGCGCTCACGGTGGTGCGTCTGCCGGAGCCGCCGTGGCCGGTGGAGCGGACGATCGGGCTGGTGTCGTTGGCGTTGCCGGCGGAACTGCGCGCGCCGTTACGCGAACGCGTGGCGGGATTGCTCAACAAGCCCGTGCGGCATGAGCACCTGCGGCGGTTTTTGTCGGGCGAGCTGCCGATGGCACCCCTGCTGGCACCCGCGCGATCAGCGGAGAATCCGGGCCGCGCGCTGAAGGTGTTGCTGGTGGAAGACAACGCGGTGAACCAGCGGCTCACGCAGCGGTTGCTGGAGCGCCACCACTGCACGTGGAAGCTGGCGGAAAACGGGCGGTTGGCGCTGGAGGCGCTGACTGCGCAGGGAGCGGATTTTGATCTCGTGCTGATGGATATGCACATGCCCGAGATGGATGGGCTGACCGCGATTCGGAAAATCCGCGCGGGCGAAGCGGGCGATGCGGCGACGGATATTTGGATCGTCGCGCTCACGGCGGACGCGCGCGCGGAACGGCGCGAGGAGGTGTTTGAGGCGGGGGCGAATGATTTTCTGACGAAGCCCGTGGCGGTGGCGGAATTCCGCGCGAGCCTGGAGCGACTGCGGGCGGCGCGGGGCTGAGGGGCGTGCGCCGGGGCGCGCGCGGTAGGAGCAATACCCACGTCTGGTGATTTCTGGGCGATAGCGAACCACCGCTCGCTCACGCTCGCAGCTACGATAAGTCAAAAACTCAACTGACGTGGGTATAAATTTATCTGCGATGGATTTTTTGCGCGGGCGTGCGCGCGAGGCGCGACGTGGGTCGCAAATAAGTTTACCCCGACTTTTTCTCGGCGAGGGCGGTTTCGATCTGGAGGCAGGAGGCCTTGATGATCTCAAGGCGGGCGTAGCGTTTGTTGTTCGCGGGGATCAGGTGCCAGGGGGCGAAGCGGGTGTGCGTGAGTGCGAGCATGTCGCCGACGGCGGTCTCGTAGGCGGCCCACTTGCGGCGGTTGCGCCAATCCTCGGCGTTGATTTTGTGGCGCTTGTATTCGGTGTCTTCACGGTTTCGAAAGCGGCGGAGCTGCTCGTCTTTGCTGATGTGCAGCCAGAACTTGATGACGATCACGCCGTGCTCGACGAGTTCGCGTTCGAATTCGTTCATCTCGGCAAATGCGCGGCGCCACTCGGCGTCGCGGGCAAAGCCCTCGAGGCGCTCGACGAGCACGCGGCCATACCAGGAGCGGTCGTAGATGGTGGCCATGCCGGCGCGGGGAACGTGGCGCCAAAAACGCCAGAGGTAGTGGTGGGCTTTTTCCTCGTCGGTGGGTTTGGAGATGGGGATGACGCGGGAGTCGCGGGCATCGATGGCGTCGGTGAGGCGGCGGATGGCGCCGCCCTTGCCGGCGGCGTCCCAGCCCTCGAAGACCCACACGATGGAGCGGCGGGCCTGCGAGGCGGCGCGCACGACGCGGTTGAGTTTACCGAGCCACTTGTCGCGTTTCTCCTCATAGCCCTTGGCGGCGAGTTGCTGGTCGAGCGGGAGGGCGAGGAGGCGGCGCAGGCCGGTGGCGCGGAGGGGCGTGGTGCTGCGGGGCTTGGTGGTCGCGGGAAGGGTTTTGTGCGTGCGGTAGTGGGCCTTGAAGCGCGCGAGGAGGCGCTCGGCGACTTCCAGATTGCGTGCGCGGGGATCGCTGGCGTCGATCACGTGCCAGGGTGCGTTGGGGCGCTGGGTGGCGCGGCGCATGGTGTCGGCGAGGCGCGCGAGGCGGTCGTAATCGCGATGGCTCTTCCAGTCCTCGGCGGTCACGCGCCAGGCGGTGCGTTCGTCGTCTTCGAGTTCCTGGAGGCGCGCGCGCTGCTCGTCCTTGGTGAGGTGTAACCAGATTTTGATGACGAGAGCGCCGTCGTCGGTGAGCTGGTCTTCGAAGCGGGCGATGCGGCGGAGGGTGTGGTCGAATTCCGAAAGATCGCGCGGGCTGCGCGGGTCTTCGCGCAGGGCCTCGGTGTGCCAGCCGCCGGCGTAGATGCCGAGGCGACCGTGGGGCGGGAGGCAACGCCAGAAACGCCACATGGGCGGGCGTTCGCGTTCCTCATCAGTGGGCACGTGGAAGGCAAAGGTCTCGACGCCGCGGGGATCGAGCCAGGCGTTGAGGACGTTGACGACGTCGCCGCGACCGGAAGCGGCGACACCGGCGACGACGACGAGCACGGGAAAAGGCGCGTTTTTGAGCTGCACCTGCATGTGGACGAGCTCGGCGCGCAGATCGGCAACACGGGCCTCGTAGGCTTTTTTGGAGAGGCGCGGCTGGTCAGGTGTGGCTTTGGCCATGCGCCAAGAGGAGTGGCGGTGGGAGCGGGGCTTGTCGAGCCGGGGGCGCGGGGGTGCGGCGGGGGCGGGGAAATGTAACAGTGTGGCGGTGTGGGTGAGGCGGGCGCGAGTGGGGCTGCGGAGGGGCGAGGGGTGGGACTGGCCGCGCGGCGGATGCTTCGTCGCTCAAAGAGCTTTGAAGCACGCGGGCGCACGGCCGACCTCAGGGTCGGGTCAGGGGCCGATGCGGATCACGGTGTTGGTTGCGCCGGGCGTGGCGGGGCGCGGGGTGGGAGCCTGCAGCCAGTAGCCGCCGTTTTGTTTGTAGATGGCGGCGCCGCGTTCGCCGAGGGCGGTGGTGACCTTGGCGTTGGCGGCCTGCACAATGGCGGTTTGTTTCGCGAGTCGGTCGGCGGGGGTGAGCGAGGTGTCGGAGTAAAGCGCGCGCTGCTGGCTTTCGACGTCCTTTTGGGCGTTCCATACGTCGAGAGCGGCAGTCTTGGGAAGATTGAGGCGGTCGGCGACGATAGCGGCTTGGCGGTAGGTGTAGTCGATCGCGCGCTCGTAGTCGGCGCCGCGTTCGGGCCCGAGGGCGGCCTTGATCTGCTCGTTGACCTTTTTTTGCTCTTCCGTGCGCAGGCGCATTTGGTCCTGCGTCATGCCGGCGGTCATCTGGCCGTTTTTATCATCGAAGGCTTCTTGGAGTTTGAAGATGGCGCGAAACTCGGCCTCGGAGGGCTCAAAGACGCTGAGGTTGTAGCGCATCTGATTGGCCGTGTTGCTGGAGCGGAGGTTGTAGTCGGCGAGTTCTTCCGGGGTGAGAATTTGCGCGAAATCGGCGCGCTGTTCCTTTTCGAGGAGGGCGAGTTTGGCGCGGTCTTCGGGGAGTAGATTGAGGACGCCGCCGCTGAGGGCGCCGGCACTTTGATAGAGTTCGCTGCGCATGTCGTCGTAGTCGCGCTTCACGCGCGAGAGTTGCTCGGTCTTGTCGGCGGGGACGTCGCCAAACTGCTGGCGTTGGAAAAAGCTCTGTGCGAGGGCGGCGTCGGGATCGGGCCCGCCGAAGAGGCGGTTGAGCTGATCGCTCTGGTCGCGGGCGAGATCGCGGAGGGCGGCGCGGGTCTTGGCGTCGGGGGTGGGCGTTCGTTTCCAAAAGGGTGTGTCGCCTTTGGTGGGATTGAGTTCGCGACTTTTCGCGAGATAGGCCTCGCGGAGCCGGGCGGAGGCGATGGCGCGGATGACGGAATCCGGAAAGCCGGCGGCGCGGAGGCGCGCGACGAGCGAGGGGAGGTCGGCGGCGGTGGCAAGGTGCGGCCAGAGTTGCGGGTCGAGGGCGGTCGCGGCTTTGCCGTTGGCTGCGGCGGCGCGCTGGGCGGCGGTCGCGGCGGAAGTTTGGGCGGAGGAGGCGGTTTCACCGGCGGGCGCGGCGGATTTGAAGACGAAGGCGAAGAGCGCAACATTGGCGGCGAGGGACGCGGCGATGACGAAGGGAAGCGGTTTCATGGGGAGATGAGGAACGGGGAATTTTCTCTAGTGGAGGCTCGGGGGGTAAAACTTCAGGGGCCGGTTCTGGTTGCGGGCGCGGTGCGGGGGAGGTTGCGGGTGCGGGTGCCTCCGCCGTCTGAGAAGCTGACGGCGGCGCCTTTTTCGATGGAGGTGAGCCAGCGGTCGGCGAGCTTCAGGTAGCTGGCGCCGGCATCGGCGCCGAGCGTGGCGGTGAGCTGCGCACGGGTGGTCTGCGCGAGGGCTTGGAGCGCGGCGCGTTTCTGGTCGACGTTGAGTGCGGGGTCGTCGAAGACGCGGTTGGATTCTTTCACGGCGGCCGTGCGCTGGTCGTAGGCTTGGATCGCAGCGGTGGCGGGGAGGCCGGCTTGGTCGGCGAGGCGGGTGATGGATTGATACTCTCGATCGGAAACGCGGGTGTATTCGGCGTAGCGAGCCTCGCCGAGAGCGGCCTTGGGCTGCTCGGCAGTCTTGAGCTGGGCGGCTTCGCGTTCTTTCATCAAGTCGGGGCCGATGAAACCGCCGGTGGCTTGATAGCCGTATTTGTCCTCGTAGGCTTGCTTGGCTTGGTAGATGGCTCGGAACTCGCTCTCGTTGGCATCCATGAGCGTGAGGGAGGAGCGGAGTTGCATCGTCGTCTGCGAGGTGCGGGCGAGATAATCTTCGAGCTCCTGCGGGGAGAGGAGTTTGGCGAGATCAGCGCGTTTTTCCTTATCGAGGAGGGCGAGTTTCTCGCGGTCTTCGGGCAGCATGAGGCCGCGGACGGCGGAGGTCGTTTGCTGGCGGAGGTCGTTATAGTCGTCGCTGGTGCGTTGGACACGGTCCTCCTTGTCGGCGGAGATCTCGCCGAAGTTGCGGCGGCGGTATTCTGCGATTTCGGGAGTTTCGGGGAAATCCGGCCCGAGGGCCTCGCGCACGAGGCGGACCCTCTCGCGGTTAAGGTCGCGATAGGCAGCCATGGCCTTGGGGTCGTAGCCGAATCCGGTGTTGGTTGCCCAAAATGGTTTTAGCTCGAGGCTGGCGAGGGCGTCGCGCGCGTTGCCGGAGAGTTGTGCGCTCACTTGGGCGAAGACGATCGCTCGGATGATTTCGGGCGAAAAACCGGCGGCGCGCAGGCGGGCAACGAGTCCGCGGAGGTCGCCGGGGTTGAGGCTGGCCCACGTCTTGGGATCAACGGTGGTGGCAGCGGTGGCGGAGCCCGCTGCGCCGGGAGTGACGGTCGAGGGGGTGCCGGCGGTGGCGCTGGCGCCCGGTTGTGCGTGGGTGGCACCGGGCGTGAGGGCGGAGGATGCGGACGGAGCGGACGCGTGGTTGAGATAAACGGCGACGAGGGCGGCGTTGGCCACGAGGGAGCCGGCGAGGATGAGGATGGGGAGTTTCATGGGGCGGGAGGGGCGAGCGGTGAAAAGGAGGGGGCGGCGGGAGTGAGTTGGGGCGGATTCCGCCTGAAGGCGGGACTACGGACTCGGAGGGGCGATGGAGGATGGGGTGTTGGAACGGCCGAGGCGGCGGTGCCGGGTGGGTTAGCCGCCGGGGCGGAGGCTCATACCGGGCTGGACGGTGCCGGCGGCGGGCTTCGCGGGGGCGGAGCGGGGTTGCAGGCCTTGGAGCCAGTAGCCGCCGTTTTGTTTGTAGGCTTCGAGGCCGCGCGGGGTGAGGGCGGTGGTGAGCTTGGTGGTGGCTTCCTGCTGGAGGGTGATGAGCTGGGCGTTGCGGGCGTCGGGCGTGAGCGTGCGGTCGGAGTTGAGAGTGTGGGCGCGGGCCTGGATGTCTTGCTGGACCGAGAGGATTTGCTGGGTGGTGGCGGGCGGGAGCTCGAGGCGGGCGACGAGACGGTTGACCTGCTGGTATTGCGGGTCGGTGGTGAGTTTGTAGTCGGCGACGCGCTCGGGCGGGAGGCTGGCGATGATCGCGGCCTGGAGCTGTTTGTCGGCTGCGCCGCGGGCGAGCATCACCTCGGGTGAGAGCTGGCCATCGCGGGAACTATACTGAGCGTCGAAGGCGGCCTGCAGTTTGTAGATCGAGCGGAACTCGGTCTCGGTGACATCAAAGTTGGCGAGCTTGTTGCGGAGTTGGTTGGCGGTCGGGCTGGTGCGGAATTGGAATTCTTCGAATTCCTGCGGCGTGAGGGTCTTGGCGATGTCGGCGAGTTTTTCCTTTTCCAAGAAGGCGATTTTTTCGCGGTCTTCGGCCAGCATGACACCGTTGGTCTTCGCGTAAATCTCCTGGTTGAGTTCGTTGTAGTCCGAATTGATGCTCTGAAGTTGCGCGAATTTTTCGGTGGGAAGATTGCCATACTGACGGCGTTGGAAGACGCGCCCTTCTTCGCTGCCCTGCATGTAATCGGCGCCGAGGAGGGATTTGAGCAGTTCGCCCTGCTCCTTGCCGATGGCGCGCATGCCGGCTTGGATTTTCGGGTCGCCGAAGGGGTTCGGCTGGCTCTTCCAAAAAGGTCGGTCCCCCTGTTCGGCGAACAGCTCTTTGCGGCGGGCGGAGAACTGTTCGTTGACCTGTGCGGCGACGATGGAGCGGATCATCGCGGCGGAAAATCCGGCGGCGCGCAGGCGGGCGACGAGCGTGGTGAGATCGCCGGTTTGGAGCTGGGTCCAGACTTGGGTGAGGGCGGCGGTTTGGGCTTCGGTAATATCCTGGCTTGGTGGGGTAGCGGATTTGGCGGCGGTCTTTATAGTTGCCGATGCGGCGGCGGTGGCGGCGGAAGGGCCCGAGGGAGGGTGGACGAAATATAATGTGACGAAAGCGGCGTTGACCGCGAGAGAGCCGATGAGGACCAGCGGGACAAGTTTCATGGAAAGAGCGGGGTGCGAGCAGGTTGGCGGGGTATGGATGGGAGTAAAGCCATGAAGCATCGCGGGCTTCGTTATGACGCGTGGCGGGGGGATTTCTTAGGTGAGAAAGGCGGCGGTGGCGGCGCTGCGGATTTTTTGAGAAGGGCGGCGCAGCGGTGCGGGGAGGCGGAATCGGGGTGTTATCTGGGTTCGTGCGAGTCCTCCGGGGGCGGGATTGTTCCGGGCTTTGGCGGCGCGGCAATTCGCTTGGCGGTGGCGGACGGCGGCGGCAGGCTCGCGGACTTTTTTCGTCTCAACCACGTTTTCTCCGCGCCGCCATGTCCAACACCCACCATCCCCAACGCTCGCGGGCGCTGCTCATGCTGGTGCTGGCGACGCTTTTCTGGGGGCTGAGTTTTCCGCTGATTAAGACGATTCTCTTTCTGCACGGGCGGCTGTTGCCGGAGGCGGGCCCGTGGTTTTCGGCGATCTACACGGTGGCGCCGCGTTTCCTGCTGGGCGTGCTGGTGCTTGTGATGGTGAAGCCGTGGGCGTGGCGCGGGCTCACGCGCGGCGAGTTGAAACAGGGCGGGGTGATTGGGCTGTTCGCGGCGGCGGGAATGCTTTTTCAGAACGACGCGCTGCAGTTCACCGCGGCGAGCACCTCGGCGTTTCTCACGCAGTTCTACGCGATCACGATCCCGGTCTATCTCGCGGTGCGCGCGCGGCGGAGTCCGGGCGCGGTGGTATGGACGAGCTGCGCACTCGTGCTGGTGGGCGTCGCGATCCTGGGGAATTTCAACTGGCGCGAACTGCATCTCGGCCGCGGCGAATGGGAGACGTTGCTCTCCTCGTTGTTCTTCATGGGCCAGATCCTGTGGCTGGAGAAAAAGGAATTCGCTGCGAACCGCGCGTTTGAGCTGACGCTGGTGATGTTCGCGACGCAGGCGGTGATTTTTGCCGGGCTCGCCGGGATGACGGCTCCGGACGCGGCGGCGCTGGTGGCACCGTGGACCTCGCCGGCGTGGCTAGCATGCACGGGCGTGCTGACGCTCGTATGCACGCTCGGCGCCTACGGGATCATGAACGCGTGGCAGCCGAAAATCACCGCGACTGAAGCGGGACTGATCTACTGCGTGGAGCCGGTGTTTGGATCGGTGATGGCGCTGTTTTTACCCGCACTGTTTTCGGTGTGGGCGGGCATCAATTACCCGAACGAGACGGCCACGTGGGCGTTGCTGGTGGGCGGCGGGCTGATCACGGCGGCGAATATTTTGATCCAACTGAAGCCGTCGGCGAAGTAGCCCGGTCGGCGCGGCGTGGACGAGCTCGGAACGCCGCGGGAGACCGCAGCCAGTTTGTCACCTATTAAGTGACAAACTTAGGTGGGTGCAGTCGAAGCGGCCGGTGTGCAGAAAGGTGCTGACGGTGCGCGCGGTGTCGGCGCGCCACTGGAGCCACGTGTGCGAGTGGGGGAGCACGCGGTGTGCGGTTTCGCCGGAGAGGTGGGTGCTGGCGACGGAGACTTTGCCGTCGTCCGGGCCGGTGAGCCACGCGGAGAAGAGCGGGTTGAGCGAGCGGTCGCCGGCGATGATGCCGAGCTGGCCGGCAGTGGCGGGCCAGGGGCCGAGGGTGTTGGGCAGGCTCGTGGGCGAGGTGCCGAGACGTTGGCCGTTGACGCCGGTGAACCAGCGAAACGGTGGGAAGTTTTGGAGTTTCTCGGCGACGGCGCTACCGGCGTTGGGCGGCGCGATCATGACGGTGCGACCGAGATTCGCGGGGAAGGCGGTGCCGGCGCGGCGTTGTTCAGCGAGCCACGTGCGCACGAGGATGCCGCCCATCGAGTGGGTGACGACGTGCAGGCGCGGTGCGTCCTCGACGTGATGCGAGCGGAGTTGGGCGGGGAGCCAGTCGCGCGCGAGGGTTTCGAGCGGCACGTTGCGCGAGGGATAGGTGAGATTGACGACGTGGTAACCGTCGCGTGTGAGCGCGTGGCCGAGGCGCGCCATGGCCCAGCCGCCGAGACCCAAGCCGTGGAGCAAGACGACGGTTTCTTTTTCGGCGTGGGCGGCGGCGGGCATGAGGAGCGTAAAAATCAGGAGCAGTCGTCGGACCATGATTTGAAGTGCGACCGGGACAAACTCAGTGAGTTGCACGTGGGGAGTTGCCGCGCAGGCCGACGACGCCACGCAGCGTGATTGCACCCAGCACGATGGCGCCGCCGGCGAGCGCCTTCGGGGTGGGGCGCTCGCCGAGCGCGAGGAGCACCCAGAGCGGATTGAGTAGCGGCTCGATCACGGGGATGAGGACGCCCTCGAGCGCGGTCACGTGGCGGATGGCGCGCGTGTAGAGCCAATAGGAAAAGCCCAGTTGCACCAGGCCGAGCACCAGCAGCGCGCCCCAACCGGCCAGTGGCAGCATGGGCGCGCCGATGATCCATGGCAGGCCGACAAGAAACGCGATCACGTTACCGAGGATGACGGATTCGACGGGCGAGCCGTCTTTCTGCCGACGGAGCGCGATGACCATGCCGGCGAAAAACACGCCGCTGAGCAGGGCGAGCGCATTCCCCAACAGTCCGGTGAGCGCGAGGCTGTCGGAGAAAAAAAGCATGATGCCGCCAAGCACGGCGATGATCGTAAACCAGTCCGCGCGTGTGGCGCGTTCGCCCAGCAGCGAGGCGCCGAAGAGCGCGATCCACACGGGCGCGGTGTATTGGAGGAGGATGGCGTTGGCGGCCGTGGTGAGCTTCGTGGCGACGCAGAACGTGAGGGTGCAGGCCGCGTAGCTGAAGGCGCCGAGCAGTTGCGCGCGGGAAAAATGAAAACGCAGGCCTCGACTCACCGCCGCGAGAAATAGCGCCGCGATGAGTCCGCGCCCACCGGCCACGGCCAACGGTGGCCAGGCGATGGCCTTGATGAGCAGGCCGCCGAGGCTCCAGCAAAGTGCGGCGGCGACCAGCAAGCCGACGGCACGGGTGTGGGCGGGAGATTTCAAGGGAGCCGTCTTTTTGGGCGGGCCAGGCACGCGGCGCCACGCGAAAAATAAAAACGGTCGCGACAATCCCCTTGGCAGAGCTTCGCGCGCCTGTTTTCTGCGAGAGGTGACTGCCTCGCTGATTTCCTCTGCCTTCCCGCGACCCGCGCCCATGGTGCCGGCCGCGAAAGGTGCCGAGCCGCTGAGCCCAACCCATGTTTGAAACCCTACTGGAGCATTTTCAGGGCACACCCTTGTCGCTCTGGGGCCCCTTCTTTCTCCTGCTGCTCTGCGGGCTCGGCCTGCCACTGCCCGAGGATGTCGTGCTCATCACCGCCGGCATGTTGGGGGAAATCGACGGGCGGTCGTGGATGCAGGTGAGCGCGTTCATGTATGCGGGCGTCTTGTGCGGCGACAGCATGATCTTTTTCGCGGGGCAGAAATTCGGGACGCGGCTGTTGGGCACGAACTGGTTTCGGCGGATTTTCCCGCCGGCCAAGCAGGCGCGGGTGGAGGAACTGTTCGCGAAGCACGGCACGGCGGGTCTTTTTATCGGGCGGTTTCTGCCGGGCCTGCGGGCGCCGATTTTTTTCAGCGCGGGTTCGCTCAAGGTTTCGTTTTTCAAATTCGTGCTCCTCGACGGTCTCGCCGCGCTGGTGAGCGTGCCGTTTTTTGTGTGGCTCGGGCGCTGGTTGTGGCGCCGGTTCGAGGATGATTTTGCGGCGATGGAAAAGGCGCTCTCCCGCACGCACGCCTACACGCTGTGGGGCACGCTCGCGATCGTCGTGCTGCTGATCATCGGCGTGTGGCTCTGGCAGCGCCGGGACAGCGTCCCGAAGTAAAACGATTGAGTTTCAGCTCGCCCTCGGGTGGCGCGCGGCAAAGAACCTGCGCGTTACCCCGCCCCGTGTCCCTGTCGTTTTCCGATTCTACCCGTTGGTTCGCAGAAGAAGTGCAGCCGCACGCCGGCGAGCTGCGCGCGTGGTTGCACGGAAAGTTCCCCGCTCTCAGCGATCCCGATGATGTCGTGCAGGAAGCCCTCACCCGGGTGTGGGGAGAGAAGCAGGTGCGGCCGGTGGCGTCACCGAAGGCGCTGTTGTTCACGACGGCGCGCAACCTCGCGCTCGATCAGTTGCGCCGCCAACAAGTTGTCCGCATGGAGCCCATAGCGGAAACAGCGGGCCAGTTCGTCTTAGAGGACGGCCCCTCGGCCGCCGATACCACCGCCCATAATCAGGAACTCGAACTTTTGACCCAAGCCATCCAGTCGCTGCCCGACCGTTGCCGCCAGGTGCTGACCCTACGGAAGATCTACGGGCTTTCGCAGAAAGCCATCGGCGCGCAGCTCGGCATCGCGGAGCACACGGTCGAGGTGCAGGTCGCCAACGGCATGCGGCGCTGCGCGGAATTTCTCGCGCGTCACGGTTTGCCCTGAGTTTCCACCATGCATGCCGCCCCGAGTTCTTCGCCCGACAACGACCCCATTTCGGTCGAGGCGGCGGCGTGGCTGGCGAAACGCGACCGTGGGCTCACCGCCGCCGAGCAGGACGCCTATCTGGAGTGGCTGCGTGCGGATTCACGACGCTGCGTGGCGATCACGCGTTTGGAAAAAACGTGGGGCGCGCTCGACGCGCTGACCGAGTGGCGGCCGGCGCACAGTCCCCAGCCCAATCCTGATCTGCTCGCCCGCCCGCGATTTGCAGCGTGGCTGCGTCGTCCGGTGTTGATCGGCATGCTCGCGGCGGCCGCCGCGTTGGCCGGCGCGTTTTTAGTTTATCAAAACAGAACGCGTGATCCTGCGCCCGTGTTGCGGATCATTCCCTCGCCCGAGCGGCTCACGCTTGCGGACGGCTCGGTGGTGGAATTGAACCACGGCGGGAAAATCGAAGCCGCTTTTACGCCCGAGACCCGCCGCGTGCGTCTCGTGCATGGCGAGGCGCATTTCACCGTTACGAAAAATTCTGCGCGTCCGTTCCTCGTCGAAGCGGGTAATGTGACGGTGCGGGCGATCGGCACGTCGTTTGATGTGCGGCACCTCACCGGAGCAGTCGAAGTGCTCGTCACCGAAGGCAAAGTGCAAGTCGAGCGGCCGGCTGCGCTGAATCCAAGACTCGCCTCCGCGCAGTCCGCACCTGCGCCCACATCGCTCGTCGCCGGCGAACGCGCGTTCGTGGATACGACTGCGCCCGCCGCGCCGCCCGTGGTTGCGGTGGTCAGCCCCAGCCAGGTTGCGCAGATGCTATCGTGGCAGGGCGTGCGTCTGGAATTTGAGGCGCTGCCCCTCGCCGATGTCGTGACGGAATTTAATCTGCGCAACCGCCAGCAACTCGTAATCGGTGATGCCGGTGCGGGCCGCCTGCGCGTGGGCGGGAACATCCGCGCCGATAACGTCGATGCGTTTGTCCGCCTGTTGGAAGCCAGTTTTGGGGTGATCGCCGAGCGCCGGGCCGACGGTTCGCTCGTGTTGCGTCGGGAGAAATAAGCATCCGCGCCTTCGCGAAATTTTTTCGCGACTCCCGTAATGGAAACGTGCGGTTGCTTCGTCTCAACCCACGAACCCCTCTCAGACTACCCCATGACTACCCCCAGCCCGTTTCGGCGGCGCGCATTGATGGTTGCGCTCGCATTTGCTGTTTCCGTCTGCGCCTTTGCCGCAGAAGCCACCAGAAAGACCTTCAAGCTTCCTGCCGGTGACGCTGCGGTCACGCTCAAGCGGTTCTCCGAGCAATCGGGCGAACAGATTGTCTATCCTGTCGATGCCGTGCGCGGTGTGCAGACGAATGCCGTGAACGGCGAGTTTGCTGCCAGCGATGCGCTCGACCGCCTCGTGGCCGGCACCGAACTCCGCATCGTGCGCGACGAAAAGACCGGTGCCATCGCCGTGAATCGTGTCGCGGCCGTTTCCGGTAACGGTTCGATCGAGGGCCGCGTTTTTAATCCCGCGAGTAACACCTACGTGAACAATGCCCGCGTCACCATCGACGCGCACCGCTTGGAGACGTTCACCGATGAGTCGGGCAATTACCGATTCCCCCGCGTGCCAGCCGGCGACGCGACCGTGCGCGTTTTCTACACGGGATTTCCGCCCGAGACTCAGGTCGTCAAAGTCATCGCCGGCCAGCCCGCGTCGCAGGATTTTTCCCTGCGCGGCAAAAACGAAACTTCGACGGATAAAACCGTGAAGCTCGATGCGTTCACGGTCGCCGCCAATCGCGATATGGCCGCCTCCGATATCGCGGTGAACGAGCAGCGCTACTCCACCGCCATCAAGAACGTCGTCGCGACCGATTCCTTCGGCGACATCGCCGAAGGCAACGTAGGCGAATTCGCGAAGTTTCTCCCCGGCGTGACGCTCAACCGCAATGGCAGCGATGGCTTCAGCATCTCTGTCGGTGGCGTGCCTTCTGGCGGCACGCCGATCATGGTCGATGGCAATCCGCTCTCAAGCGCGGCCTCTTCCGGCGGCAGTCGCACGGTGGAATTGGAGCAGGTCTCGATCACCACGATGTCGCGCATGGAAGTGAACCGCTCGCCCTCGCCCGATTCGCCCGCGAATGCGATCGGCGGCACGGTGAATCTCATCACGAAGAGCGCCTTCGAGCGCCGCCGGCCCGAATATGTGGTCAAAAGCTACATTTCCTTCAAAGGCGGCGATTTCAGTTTTTCGAAGGAGCCCAATCCGTTTGCGAAGAACGATTATCAGTTCGAGCCCAACGGTGAGTTCAGCGCCATCGTGCCCGTCACGAAAAACTTTGGCTTCACCGCGAGCGGACTGGTCACGCGCGCGCTCAATAACGGCCAGGGCTCGCTGCAGACTTGGACGCCGACCGCTTCGCTCGAGACGGTCAATCTTACCTCTTACCGTCTGCAGGAGCGGCCCAAGATCACCGTGCGCGAATCCATGAGTGTTGGAGCCGACTGGCGCGTCACGCCGCACGATGTGCTCAGCGCGGGATTTCAGTATGCCTATTTCAAAGCCAAGTTTTGGGTGCGGCAGCTCAATTTCGCGCCGGGCACAGTCGCATCTTCGGGCCCTGACTTCACCCAGGGTGCGAATGGCACCGGCACCGTGCAGACGATCTACGACGCGCGGGAAAAAGCCGGCACTACCTACATGCCGAGTTTTAAATGGAGGCATAACGGCCCCGTATGGGAGTGGCAGGTGAACGGGGCGTTTTCCAATTCGACCAACTACTACCGCAATCTCGACAAGGGATATTTCCAGACTAACAACGCGCTGCTCCGCAACGTGACGGTGCGCTTTGAAAAGCTGACCTATGACCACCCTGAAATCATCACGGTGCGCAATGCCACCAACACCGCAGACGTCGATCCCTACGTGTTGAGCAACTACAAGCTCGAAGGCCTCACCTCTAATCGCATCGATGGTTTCGACACGGTTCGCAGCGTGAGTGGTTTTGCCCGGCGCACGTTTGATTTCCGGCTGCCGATCGTTATGAAAGTCGGCACCGATCTGTCGGCCCAACGGCGCGATATCGGCAACACGACCTACGACACATCCTTTGTCGGCGCGGATCGCGTGGCGCAAACCGCCGACGACGTGGCCTCGCAGTGGATGGACCCGGTTTATTCCACCCGCAATCTGCTCTTTGGAAATCAGAAGATGCAGTGGATGGACCTGAACAAGATCGGCCGCACGTTCCTGGCTAACCCCGGCTACTTTAACCAGACCGAGACCAACCAGGTGAACGGTTACCGGAGCACGGTGAACAATTCCAAGGTCATCAACGAGGAGCTGAAGGCATTTTACGTGCGCCTCGACACCAAGCTCTTCAACGGCCGGCTGCAGCTCAGCGGCGGCGTGCGCTACGAGAGCACAAGCGACAAAGGTGAGGGCCCATTGATCGACCAGACGCGAACCTACCTCCGCGATGCCAGCGGCAAAGTGGTGCTGGACGCCACGGGCAAACCGGTGATTGCAGCCGCGTTAGCCACGTTGGCCGGCACCAAGCTCGCCTACGTTCATCGCGGCACAAAGATAAATAATTTCTACGACGGATTTTTCCCGAGCTTCAACGCGAACTATAACATCCTGCCCGATCTGATCGCCCGCGCCTCTTACGGTCATTCGATCAATCGCCCCGAGTTCACCGACATTTTTCCTTCCGCCAACCTGCCCGATCCGGCCGGGGCCACCGCCACGCGGATTATCACGCTCACGAATCCGGGCCTGAAACCCTGGTATGCCAACAGCTACGGGCTGGCGCTGGAGTATTATTTCAACCAGCCGTCGAGCGGCGTGGTTTCCACACGGTTCTACCGCCGCGACATCACGGATTTCTGGGCCACCAAAATCGGACCGGCTGATCGTGAGTTGCTGGAAATCTATGGCCTCGATCCCGATGTTTACGGTGAAGGCCAGGGCTTTCAGACCAGCACTAAATACAACGTCGACTCGGTCACCCGCATTTACGGAACGGAATTAGATTACCGGCAGAACCTGGCGTTCTTGCCGCACTGGGCGCGGGGTCTGACGGTTTTTGGCAATCTCACGATGCAACACATCAAGGGCCCCGAAGGTGCGAGCTTCTCCAATTTCGTCGCGAAGACCGCCAACTTTGGCGTCACGTATAGCCGCCAGCGACTCACATTGCGCATCGCGGTTAACCAGAAGGGCACCGTGCGTCAGGGGCAGGTCACTGGCACCAACCGCGAGCCCGGCACCTTCCAATATATCGCGCCGCGCCGCAGCGCTGACTTTAGCGCCGAGTATCGGCTCACGCGGCAGTTCTCGGTGTTCGTCGGTGGCCGCAATATCAACGAAGCCGTGGATGACACCGTCGTTTACGGTCCGAATACGCGCGGCGATCGTATCCTCACTGGTCGCGCCGACTATCGCGCGTATTGGAATGTGGGCATCAAAGGTATCTTCTAAAGACACACGTAAATTTCCGTATCCCATCTCCATTCTACTAATGAACCGTCGCGAATTTTTCACCCGCTCCGCCACCGTTGCGCTCGCCATGGGCGCGCTGCGTTCCTCCCTCTTCGCCGCCGCCGACAAAGCCGGCCGTCCGCCGCGCATCTTGCTTCGCAGCTCCTGGCAGAGTGTGAACATCGGCGACATCGGCCACACCCCGGGCGCGCTCTCGCTGCTCTGGAAATATTTCCCCGAGTGCGAGATCACGCTCTGGCCCGGCGAACTCGGCCACGGCGCGCGCGACATGCTCCTCAAGGGCTACCCGCGTCTGCGGATCGCTGAGGGCGGCCTCGGTGCCGACGGCAAACCCAATAAGCCCGAACTCGCGAAAGCGTGGGACGAAGCCGACCTCTACCTCAGTGGCTCGGGCTCGGGGTTTCCGGCCGCCGCGCATGCCGTCGCTTTTCAGAAAGCCACCGGCAAACCCGTTGGAGTTTTCGGCGTCAGCAACGATCCCATCTCCGGCATGGGCAAGACCCGCGATCCCGAAGGCGGCACGCTCATGAGCCTCCGCGAACGCGCGCTCGCGTTGCCGCCTACGCACCTTTCGGCCGATCTGCGGTTCATCATGGATCGCGCCGCATTTTTCTTCTGCCGCGATTCGATCACGCGCGACTACCTGAAGGCTCAGGGCGTGAAATGCCCGATTGTCGAATTCGGCCCCGATGCGCAGCTTGGTATGCACCTCCGCGACGATCCCAAGGGGCTCGCCTATCTGAAGGCCAACGACCTCGTGGAAGGGAAATTCATCTGCGTGATCCCGCGCGTCCGCTACACGCCTTATTACAAGATCAAGCCCGGCACCAAGCGCACCGCGGACGACGACATCAAGGACGCCATCAACGACCGCACCACGGAAAAAGACCTCGGTAAACTCCGCGAAATGATGATCTCCTACGTGCGCGCCACCGGCAACCGTGTGCTCACGTGTCCCGAGATGACTTACCAGATGCAGCTCGCGAAGGAGAGTCTCGTGGACCCGCTCCCCGCCGACGTGAAAAAGAACGTCGTCTGGCGCGACACCTACTGGCTGCCCGATGAGGCCGCCTCGGTTTATGCTAAGGCGCAGGCCGTGATCAGCGTCGAATGTCATTCGCCGCTCATCGCGCTGCACCACGGCACGCCGACGTTTTACGTCCGCCAGCCCACCGATACCTGCAAAGGCCAAATGTATCGCGACATTGGCGCCGACGACTGGTTCTTCGAGATCGACGAAACGAGCGGCGCGCAACTCTGGTCGCGCCTCGAAGCGATCCACAAAAACCCCGCCGCCGCCCGCGCGAAAGTGAAGGCGATCATGGTCACCGTGGAAGCCCGCCAAAAACGCATGGTGGACGCGGTGCGCGAAGCCGCAAAACCGAGCTGAGTCGCACTTCCGCTTGAGACTTTTATGATCTCGGGCGCGCACTCGATGGGAGGATCGCTTGACGCGATCCTGCCTCTCTCGTTTTTTCCGATCAGCAGACCTGCCGGGCTTCTCCTTTTCTTCGGGAAGGTGTAGCTTACTTCGGTGGGTGTTTTTTTGCCCAAATCCTTCTCCCCTGCGCCGTCACGTTCGTAGCCGCCTCGCGCCCGTGGCCGCGAGCGCCAGCGAGTGGAGTCTTCTCGATGCGGCTTCCGACTAGAGCCGCCCGGCCGAGTTCGTAGCCCCGCCTTCAGGCGGAATCCGACAAACGACGCCCACGTCCGAAATTCCGCTCCCCGCCGCCGTGCGCGCGCTGCATTCCATTAACCCGAGTTCCGCAGTTCAGAAAACCGTTTCGTTCTATTGCAGCGACTTGCGCGATTTAGGGGCTGATTTTCGGCACTACATTGCTGACTTCACGGGTGCCCTTGGGTAGGCGCAGGCCGAGATGGGCGAGCAGTTGGGCGGTGGCGGGCTCGGGTGTGGTGACCACGCGCAGGCGCAGCTCGGTCGTGATCTC
>JANXLP010000030.1 GCA_025355125.1 Opitutaceae bacterium
CCGATCTTGATCCCTCCGGGCACCGGCACGCGGCGCTGGCTGGTCTGCATCGAGTTCGCCGCCGTGTAGGTCTTCTCCGTGATGGCCGTCAGCGTGCGATAGTGCGCGAGACTCTCCGCCAGCAACACCGTCGCCCGCTCCATGTCCGCGACGTCGCGGCTGTAACCATAGCGCAGCACCAGCAACGCGGCCCCGGCCTTGGCGGCGAAGTTCTGCGACATCGCGCGGATGCAGTGCACGTCGTTTTGCAGCCGGAGAAACTCCTCGCGATTCTTAGTCACCAGCGGCGCCGCCGCTTCGATGGCGGCCACCGCACGCGCCGAAAAGTCCAGCACTTCGGCGATGATCTGCGGCGGCGTCTCGCCCTCGTGCGGTTGCTGGTTCCACGCGCGCTCGGCGAACTCCGCGAGCCGCTCGCCGGGTGGCGACTGCGATTCCCAGAGCTCGGGATACGGTTTGTATTTCGACGCGTTGACCAACTGGTCGAACGTCATGCCGAGCGCCATCGTCTGCCGATTGCCCTCGGTGATACCGAAGCGGCGCAAGATGCGCGGCGCGCATTCGCCGGAGTCGTTGTAGGCATCGAGAATGTGCGCAGCGGCCGCGGACGAACCGTAAACCTCCGTCAGCCGGCCGACCCAGTAAGCGCGGTCGGCGTTGGCTTCGATGTCCGGGCTCCACGCGTAGCGCGCCCACGCCTCGAACCAGATCCAATCGCGCTCCCACTGCTTGAGCGGCGTCGCGGTGATGTCGGGCGAGTCGGGCCAGTTCCAATAAAACAGCGGATAAAGATGCACGCCGTGCGCACCGAGCCGGTCGCGCGCGGCCTGCATTGATTTCTGGATAAAGCGCTGCGCGCCGTAGCGGAACGGCTCCAAGTTCGCGAGGATGTGGACGTTGATGAGGTGCGTGGAGCCGAGCCGGCTCATCGCGAGGTGCAGCTCCTGCCGCACGCCGCGCGGCTCGTAAGTCGTGAGCGACTCGCCGTTGAACTTCGCCTCGGTGTAGAGGTTTTTGTAAACCTTGAGCGCCTCGGGCATCACGATCTGCGCGTCGGTCGCATGCGTGCGCAAAATCACCGGCGGCTCGGTCTTCAGCCCCGCCGCCGCCATGCCGTCTTTCACGCCGGCAAGAATGACCTCAGTGCACCAACGCGTCTGCGCCGCCTGATTTTGCAACGCCTCGCCGAGGCACGGCATCAGGCCGACATTGGGGAATTGCCGCACGAACTCAGCGATGGATTTGCGCGTGTAGTCGGCCGCGAGCGGCGTCGGCGCGTCGAGTTGCGTCGAGAGCCCGTGTTTCTCGGCAAACGGTTTCGAGAGGATGATGCTGTAAAACTGCTGCACGATCCAGATGCCGCGCCGGTCGGCCTCCTGGGCGATGTAGCGAAACATCTCCACGTTGCGCGCAAACACCTCGTCGGACACCTCGACCGCTTCGGGATAATCGCGCAACCGCACCAGCGAGGCGAAGGGATGACCGTTCCACAGGTAGAGCGTGTTCATCCGCAACCCCACGAGGTAATCGAGATACTCCCGCCAAAACGCTTTGTCGTAGAAAAATGGAAACGACTCCGGCGTGTAGGGGTATTCGTAAACTTTACGCCCCGGCAGCAGAAACGGTTTTTGCATTCCGATGCACGGCCCGCGCAGCACGAAGGCCGGCTTGTCGGCGACTTGGAGTCCGCCGGGCCAACCCTTCGCCGCACGGATGCGGCTGGCCAGTTCGAGACAGCCGTAGAGCGCACCCGAAGCGTCGCCACCGACGACGCGAATCGCCGCAGCGCCTTCGTTGGTGAGCGTGAACCCTTCCCGACCGGGCGCGGCGTCGGGGGCGACGCCGATGCGAACGACTTTGGAACCGGGCTGCGTGTTAGCGGAAGCCTGCACCAGCCCGATTCCGACGAGGGCGTCAGCCAGCCGCGCGGCCCCAAAAACCACGCGCGGCGACGCGTCCGGCGCGACCTCGATGCGAAACGTCTCGGCGCGAAGGCCGAGCACCGGGAGCAGCACGGCCAACAGCCAAGCCGCCACGCACCGTGGGAAGCGGGCTCGCGGCATCAGGTGAGCGCCACCATCGCCTTGATGACGCCGTTCTCCGGTTTCAGCCATGAGGGAAAGGCCGCGATCATGTCATCCACATTGGCGCGGTGCGTAATCCACGGGCCGGTGTCGATCGTGCCGTCTTCGATGAGCGCGATGATCCGTGCAAAATCCCGCGCGCGCGCATTGCGCGAACCCATGATCGTCAACTCGCGCCGATGCAGCGCGGGCGCCTGCAGGAAGGAAATCTCCTGCTGCGTGATGCCGACATATACGAGCCGCCCGCCAAACGTGCAGTAGTTGAGCGCCTGGCTCATGGATTTATTGCTGCCCGTCGCGTCGATCACGACGTCGGCGAGTTGGCCGTTCGTGATCTCCGTGAGCGCCGTCAGCTCCGAGCCGTCGCCCTTGGCCGCGATGGTGTGATGCACGCCGAGGCGCTCTTTGCAGAAGGCCAGGCGGGCTTCGTTCATATCGAGCACGATGCAGGTCGCGCCGGCGACTTTCACGAATTCTACGGCCGACAGGCCGATGGGACCGGCGCCGATGATGAGCACGTTTTCGCCGGCCTTCACGTTGGCGCGATCCACCGCGTGGCAGCCGATGGCGAGGGTCTCGACGAGGGCCAGTTGCTCGTAGCTGAGCTTGCGCGAGACGTGGAGTTTACGCGCCGGGAGCAACATGCGCTCGCAGAGCCCGCCGTCGCACATGACGCCGAGCGTCTGGTTGGTTTCGCAGCAGTTCGTCTGGCCGCGCCGGCACGAGTAGCACTTTTGGCAATTCAAGTAGGGCTCGACCGAGCAGTGATCGCCGACTTGGACGTTGGTCACGCCCTCGCCCACCGCGATGACCTCAACACCCAACTCGTGGCCGGGAATCCGCGGATAACTATAGAACGGCATCTTGCCCAAATATCCGCTGGCATCCGATCCGCAGATGCCCACGCGATGGACGCGAACCATCGCCTCTCCCGCAGCGGGGGCTTGCGGTTCATCCATTTCGATAC
>JANXLP010000084.1 GCA_025355125.1 Opitutaceae bacterium
GAGGGAACGGTCGTTGGGACGGGCGGGGGGTGGAGAGGGGTTCGCGTTGGTCGTCAATGTGGCGGCGGCGGCGGGAATTTTCTGCGCCGCGTGGGGCGGGCGGCGGCTGGCGGCGACGGAGAACGGGGTGGCGACACCCGCCGGAGAGAGCGCGCGCCTGGGCTGGCTGATCGGTGGCGGGATTTTTCTGGCGACGTTTGCGGCGGGTTCGAGCTTCAGCTATCGCCTGTGGTTTCTGGTGCTCGGAGTGCCGTGGTTGCTGGCGACGGCCGCGAGGAAGGATGAGTCGGGGTGGTGGGCGCGGGTGGCGTTGGGCGGGCTGCTGCTGTTGGCTTTTGGCAGCGGGGTGTGGGATCTCCGGCTTTTCTGGCTCGGACAAGGCGGCGGGTGGATGCTGTTCGTAGCCGGCGGGGGGTTGTGGGTTTCGGCGCTGGTGGGACCGAGACGGGTCGGGATTTAAGGGGCGAGGAGGGCGACGCGGTCGTTGCGCGCGTAGAGGCGGGCGCCGCCGAGGGTAGCGATATAGGTGTAGCGGGCGGCGATCACGGCGCGGAGGGGCGGGAAGGATTCGTGGGCGCGGTTGAGATCGGTGAAGGCGAAGTTGCCGGGGCCGACGGCGTCGACGAAGACGGGGGGATTCGAGGTTTGGAAATCCTCGAAGTAACGGCGGAGGTAATACGTTTGGAGCGGGCCGGGGTAGATCTGTGTCTCGGTGTGGGCCTGGCGGGTGGCCTGGGGGCGGCCGGCCTCCACGTAGAGGGAGCTGCGCCAGCCCCAGATGGCGAGGGGTTCGCCGGGGGCGCCGCAGCGGCGGATCAACGTGGCGAGCTGTTTTTGTGCGGACGTATTGATGAGGCCTTGGACCAAGCCCGGTCTCTCGCCGTGTTGCGCGCGCCAGACGAGTTGGGGCAGCAAGGTGCAGAAGAGAAAAAATCCCGCGCCCAACACGCGGGCGAAGCGGCTGCTCAGGGCCTGCGCGAGTCCCGCACCCGTCACCCAGATCAGCGGCAGCATGAGGAAATGCAGGTGGTGCGGCGTGGGGCGGCGCGGGCCGAGTGCGCAGAGCAGGCCCGCGATCAGGACGAAGCCGGCGAAGAGCAGGGTGCGCCGTTGGGCGGCGGAAGCGCGGATCAACGGGATGAGCGCGAACGGGCTGAAGACCGCCGCGCCCGCCAACCAGAGGCCGAGGTAACCGTCGAGCAGGGCGTTTTGCCACTGCATGGACGTCGTCTGCCACCAGGAGAAATTGCCGGCGTTGAAGTTTACGTAGAAGAAATTGTTGAGGAAAAAAGGCGTGATGAGGTGCTCGAGCTGGCCGGTGACCGTGGCGAGACCGAAGCACGCGAGGGCGGGTATCAGCGCTCCCCCGATCAGCGGAAGCACGCCGGGTTTTTGTGGCGCCCGCAGGGTTTGCACAAAGATCAACAGCCACAGCAAGCCGGCGAGAGGCATCCCCTGCGGCTTGGCCCAGGGAGTCGCGCCGAGGATGAGGCCGATCCACCAGAGGCGGGTGCGCGTAGGCGCGAGCCGTTGGCGCACGATCAGCCATCCGCCCGCAGCGAGCAGCAGAGAGGGCATCAGCTCCGTCGAGTAGTAGATAAAATCGGGGTGGGTGGTAAGCGCGTGAAACGCCAAGGCGGGCAGCACGGCGACCCGCGCCACCGTCGCGCCGGCCAGAAGCGCAAGGGCTTCGCCGGCAAAAAAGATCGTCCAGAAAATCGTAACGAGGCCGATCATGCGCGCGACCGCGTAGCTCGCGATACCATCGCCCCACGCGGCGGGGAGGAGCGGATAAAAATCGAGCGGGCCGGCGGTGACGCCATCCACGGAGCGCCAGAAGACGGGGTCGTAGCGGAGGGTGATGGCGCCGGCGATGAGCTGGCTTTCGTCGGGGTTTTGCTGGTGCGGCACCCAGAGGAGCGGCCAGCGGAAGGCGAGGAGCGCGGCGGCGAGCAGGAGCCACCAGGCCCAGCGCGGCGGGGCGTTGAAGCGCGTGGAGCCGAGGGCGCCGAGCGCGCTGGCGGCGGCGAGGAGCAGGAACACCCAGCCGAGCGCGGGGGGCGAAAACCAGGCGAGAGACATCGGCGCAATCATGGGGCGGATCATTCCCCGACGCGGGCGTGGCCGATGATTTTGCCGGCGGGCCCGATCAGGTAGAAGGCGGTGGAGGCGGGGTTCAGGTTGACCCCGGCGCGATCAAACTGAAGCGAGACACGGGTCAGACCTTTGAGGCGGAGCGGCCAAGCGGCGGCGACGGGCGCGCCGGCGGCCTGGTCGGCGCGATTGATGGCGACGGCGAACACGCGGGTGTTGGCGGCTTCAAGAACCTGGGCGGGCGGAGCGCCGGCGGGAGCTGTCACATCGCGGATTTCTATGCGTTCGACGGCTGTATCATCACCCACCAGGCAGAGTTCGACGCGGGTTTCCAGGCCGCCACGCGCGGAGCCGAGCCGGGCGAGGCCGAGCGGAGCGACGGTGCGGCCCCGGCGCACGAGAAATGAAAATCCTTCGACGCGGAACGCGGGGGCAAAGTTCGCCTTGAGGTAGGCGTGGAGCGGCCCGCGCATGGGCACGCCGAGGGCGGTCATGAGCTCCACGAGCGTTTCTTGGACCACGATGCAAGTGCGGGGTGTCGCCTCGATGGAGCGGATGATGGCCGCTTGGTCGGCTTCGTTGAGCAGAGTGAACCAGAGGGTGGTGTTTTTTAGCGTCGGCGTGGGCAGGCCGGTCCAAAGATTAAAACTGAACATGCCCGGGAGGGAAAAAAGCTGGTCCGCATGCACGACCGCGTTGAGGGCGAGCAGCGGATAGGCAGTGCGAAGCGATTCGGGGAGACGAATGTGACCGGCGCCGGGCAGAGCCAAGTCGGTGCGGGTGGCGTAGCGGCCATGGGCCGCCCGGGCGGTCCAGCCGACCTTGACGACGACGAGCAGAAGCGCCGCGGCGGCGAGTGCGGGTCGCCAGCGGGGGAGGCGCCAAGCGGAGTTTTCGGGGAGGGCGGTCCAAAGCAGGATTTCGCCGAGGCCAAGGGCCGCCAGCGGCCAGAATAGGAAAGTAGCCCAGCTTTCCTGGCTGCCGCCGGTGGGATAAGCGTGGAGATATTGCACGAGGAGGACGCAGGCGAGCAGGCCGCGCGCGGGGCGAACTCCGGCCGGGAGCCGCACGCCGCCGAGGGGGACGATCCACAGCCAGATCAACGGCGCGACGTAGCTGAATACGGCGCCGATGACGCGGGCATGGGTGAGCAAAACAAAAGCCACGAGCAGCCCGGCGGCGAGAACGAGGCGCACGATGACGATAAGCCGATCAATCCCGGCCGACGAGAAACGGAGGCGCAACCATGGGAGCGCCAACGCCAGCGAGGCGGCGGCGGCGAGCAAGGAGCCCGGGCGCCAGTCCACCGGATAGGAATAGTTGCCGGGATGGCGCAGGGGGCCGAACAGCACGCCCTCGATCAGGCCCGCCACGGAGGTGCCGCGCAGCCACACCGCACCGAGAATGAGCAGTCCAACACCGATGGCGACCGCGACAAAGAGCGTTGCATGCCGACCGCGAAACAACGGGGCGCGGTCAAGGACGGAGACGAGCGCGATGCTGCCGGCCACGAAGAGCGCCAGATAGACGTGGATCCAGCGTTCATGCCACAGGGTGTGCATCAGAGCCACGGCCAGCACGGCGAGAGCGGTCGTCGCCACGCTCCTCGCGACGCGATGGGCCGGGGCGGATGCGGCGTGGAGCAAGGCCCAGGCGCCGACGGCGACCAGGTAAAATACCCCGACGTTGATTTTTGCCAGAAACAGCACCGCGCCGGTGGTTCCGGCCGCGGCGACGAAGGCGCGGAGACGCGAGCGCGCCAAGAGTTCGGTGGTAACGAGCAGCGATAGCGAGAGGACGAAGATGACCAACGAACCGGGGTGAAACGGTTCGTCGGTTATGAAGTAGAGATAGAGGAAGGTGGTCGCGAGAGTCAGGACAGTCAGTCCGCGCGAGGCGGTCTGCCGGCTAACCAACGCCGCGCAGCACGCGGCGGTGCCGAGCCAAAACCCGAGGGTGAGGCAGCGCGCCGAGGTGTTGTTCACGGTGGTGCCGAGCAGGTGCTGAAACATATCGGTCATCACGTAAAACGAGGGACCGTATTGGCTGTAAACGGACTCGTAGAGGTGGCCGTGAACGAAGTAGTCGCGCGCGGAGATGAGGACGTAGCCCTCGTCATCGTAGAGGGCCAAATTCGAAAACAGCAACCAGGCGCCGGTGGCAGCCAGCCCGGCGAGGAGCAGGGCGGCGCCGAGGGCGGAGCCGAATATCCGCAGAGCGGCGGGCCGAGGCGGCTGCGGAGGATTGACGCCGCCGGTGCTCACTCAGCGGAAGAGGTTATATTTGGCGATGGCCCAGAGGGCGCGGAAGCCGTCGCGCCAGCCGATTTTTTTGCCCTCTTTGTAGGTGCGGCCGTAGTAGCTGATGCCAACTTCGTAGATGACGCAGTCGAGCTTGGCGACTTTGGCGGTGATCTCAGGTTCAAAGCCGAAACGATTTTCCTCGATGGTGATTTTCTGGAGAACCTCGCGGCGGAAAACTTTGTAACACGTTTCCATGTCCGTGAGGTTGAGGTTCGTGGCCATGTTGGAGAGCAGGGTCAGGAATTTATTGCCAACCATGTGCCAGAAATAGACGACGCGGTGGGCGTCAGCGCCCATGAAGCGGGAGCCGAAGACGACGTCGGCCTTGCCGTCGAGGATGGGCTTGAGGAGGCGGGGGTATTCCTGCGGATCGTATTCGAGGTCGGCGTCCTGGATGATGACCATGTCGCCGGTGGCGGCGGCGAAACCGGTGCGGAGGGCGGCGCCTTTGCCCTGGTTGACCTCGTGGTAGAGAATTTTGGAGACGAGCGGGGCGATCTCGGTGCGGAGGATGTCGCGGGTGCCGTCACGCGAGCAGTCGTCCACGATGATGATCTCCATATCGGCCACGGGGGCGGCGCGGACGCGGTCCACGAGCTGGCGGATGGTCTTGGTCTCGTTGTAGCAGGGAATGACGATGGAGAGCTTCATGCGGCGTGGGGGTAAGGTAGGGCGGCGGAAGGCGGGGGGAAGACTTTTTGCGGCGGGCCGGGGTGGTGCGAGGGATTGACCCGAATTTCCCGGCGGAGCACGGTCGGCCTGAATGGAAAGTAAAACATCACCCGAAAAAGTCCGCTCGGGTGGTATGGTGCTGGCGAACGCCGGCTGGCTCTATCTGGACCAAGGGATACGCGGCGTGTTTTCGCTGGTGGCATTTTCCGCCGTGGCGCGGCACCTCGGCCCGGAGCAGTATGGCGTGCTCAGTTTCGCGTTGGCGTTTCCGGCGCTTTTTTTGCCGATGGCGACCTTGGGCTTGGATTTTGTCGTCGTGCAGGAACTGGTGCGACGACCCGGTGACACCCGGAAAATTCTCGGAACCGCGGCGTTGATGTTGGCCGTGGCGGCGGTGGCGGCGCTCGTCCTGGCGGCGACGGGGTTGAGATGGCTGGATGCGGAGCACCCCGCGCGACCGTTGATTTGGTGGACGATGGGCAGTTTGGTGGCGCAACCCTTTCAGTTGGTGGATTTCTATTTTCAGAGCCGGATCGCGTCGCGTTACACGGTGATCGCGAGGGCGGCGACAAACTTGGTGGGCAACGGGGCGAGGCTCGTGCTGGTGATGCTGGACGGAAGCCTGGTGTGGTTTGCCGCGGTGACAGTGGTAGAGGTGGCGGTTTTGTGCACGGGGCTGGTGGCGGCATACCGGGCCGGGGGCGGCGAACGCATCCAGCCGTGGAAGAACGCGGATCGCGGTGAGGCGGGGCGGCTATGGAGGTCGTCGTGGCCGCTGATGGCGGGCGGGTTCGCGATGGCGCTCTATC
>JANXLP010000096.1 GCA_025355125.1 Opitutaceae bacterium
GGCGATGTAAACGGGGGCACCTGAGGGCAGCTTGGGCAACGCATGGGTGAGCCAGAGTTGCCCGAGCATGGCATCGGTGCCGAGGGGCAGGTGATGGCCGTGCTGCTCGATCGCGCCGGCAGGGATGATGACGAGCGCGTGGTTTTTGTCCGGAATCGCGTCGAGAGCGCGACGGGTGAACGCGCCGAGGTAACGCGAGCGATCGGCCGGCCAAGGGGCGGATGGGACGGGCGGCCGTAGCGAAACGGAATTGGCGGCTGCGGGCGGGCGGGCCGGGCCGCGATGCGCGATGATTTCGCGGAGGAGTGCGGCCAGTTTGTCGGCGGCGCTGGTCAGCAAGGCCGCGCCATCGAGCGAGACGTCAAACGCCACGGGTTCGGGCTGTGCGTAGAAGCCAGGGCGGAAGTCGGCGTCCCTCACGTTGCCCGCGAGGCTCTTCTCGTCGGGGCGGATGGCGAGCAGGCTGGCGGCGATGGCTTGCGCGTGACCGAGCGTGGTGGCGGAGGGGTGAAACTCGAGGCCGATGCCGCCGGACTTGATCACGTAGGTGGAGAGTCCTTGCCCGACACGAAGTTCGAGGGCGGCGGTGGAGACCAGCTCGGCGTTCCACGGGCTGGTGTTGAAAAAAAGCAACTTGGAGAAGCCGGCGGCTTTCACGCTGGCGGCGATTTCCTGGAGGCTGGCGAGCGCGGTGGGCGCATCCACTCCGAAGAACGTGTGGGCATAGGGAGCCGCTCCAAAACGAAGCGGGGGCAGCACGAGCACCGGCGCGCCCGGGCTGATGGATTCCACGGCGGCGCGCAGCACAGCCGAACCGGCGATTTCCTCGGTATCTAGCGGTAAACCCATGCCATGATCGGCGAAGCCATGCACGGGCAGGATGACTACGGTGGTTTCCTTGTCGGGGCGGGCTGCCAGCTCGCTCCAGGCCCGATGCGCCCAGGCGGTGGAAGCGGCGGCGTTGGCGAGCCAGAAAGGGGGCATGAGCGCACCCTAGGAAACTCGTGACGGCGGGCGAGCGCATTTTGAAAGTAAAGACAGCCGATAGGTTGCAATCCTCGCTCCGTCGCACTTCTTCGATCTCGTGAGCATCCCTCCCGTCATCCTTTGGTTCCGTCACGATCTGCGGTTGCAGGACAACGCGGCGTTGCACGCGGCTCTCGCGCACGGCGGGCCGGTGCTGCCGGTTTACATTCACGACCAGGCGGGCGAGGGCGACTGGCCGGCGGGCGGCGCGACGCACTGGTGGCTACACCACTCACTGGCGGCGCTGGACGGGGCGTTGCGGGAGCGGGGATCGCGGCTGCTTCTGGCGCGAGGCGACAGCGCGAAGATTTTGCCCGACTTGGTCGCGGCGACTGGGGCGGGCGCGCTGTATTGGAATCGTCGTTATGAGCCCGAGGTTATCGCACGCGACAAGATGCTCAAGGCGGAGTTCGGCGCAGCGGGGGTGGAGGCGAAGAGCTTCAACAGCGCGCTGCTTTTTGAGCCGCATACCATCGCTAACAAGCAGGGGAACCCGTTCCAAGTGTTCACGCCCTACTGGAAGCATTGCCTCACGCAGGCCGTCGCGGAACCGGTGGCGGTGAAGGCGGGAGACTTCGCCGCGCCTTCCAAGTGGCCGGCCTCGCTCGCCTTGGAAGAACTCGGGCTGCTGCCCGCGATCAAGTGGGACGCGGGTTTTTACGAAGCTTGGCAGCCGGGCGAGGAGGGTGCGAAGAAACAGTTGAAGACCTTCGTGGCGCGGGCGATGGAGGGCTACGGGGATACGCGTAACTTTCCCGCTGCCGCCGGCACCTCGAGGTTGTCGCCGCATCTTCACTTTGGCGAAATCGGTCCGCGCCAGATATGGGCGGCGGCAAAGGCGCTCTCCAAGGATAGCGGGGTGTTTCCGCCGAGTCGCGGGGCGCAGGTTTTTTTGAGTGAGATCGGCTGGCGCGAGTTCGCGCATCACCTGTTGTTTCACTTTCCGCACACGCCGACGCAGCCTTTGCGCGAGGATTTCAACCGGTTCCCGTGGGCCGACGATCCCGATGGCACGATGCTGTGGGCGTGGCAGCGCGGGCAGACGGGTTATCCCATCGTGGACGCCGGCATGCGCGAACTGTGGCACACGGGTTGGATGCACAACCGCGTGCGCATGGTCGTGGCGTCGTTTCTGGTGAAGCACCTGCGGCTGCCGTGGCAGCGTGGGGCGGAGTGGTTTTGGGACACGCTGGTGGACGCCGATCTCGCGCAAAACACGCTGGGCTGGCAATGGAGCGCGGGCTGCGGGGCGGACGCGGCGCCGTATTTCCGCATCTTCGCGCCGGTGACGCAGGGCGAGCGTTTCGACTCGGCGGGTAACTACGTGCGCCGCTGGGTGCCGGAGATTGCGAAGCTGCCCGACAAGTTTCTCCACGCGCCGTGGACCGCGCCGGAAAATATCCGCGCCTTCGCGGGCATCGAAGGCCACTACCCCGATCCCATCGTCGATCATGTGAAGGCGCGCGAGGAGGCGCTGGCGGCGTTCAAGCAATTGCGCGGCCACGTCGAGGAGCGCTGAGGAACCCCACGTCATGCGCCATCTTGTTCTCGTGCTCGGCGACCAGTTGAATGCGGATGCCTCGGCCTTCGACGGGTTCGACGTGAAACAGGATACGGTTTGGATGGCCGAGGTCGCGGGGGAGTCGGAGCATGTGCACTCGACCAAGCCGCGCATAGCGATTTTCTTGGCGTCGATGCGGCACTTCCGCGATGCGCTGCGCGCCCGCGGCATCACCGTCCACTACATGGCGCTCGATGACGCGGTGAACAGCCAGACATTGGCCGGTGAACTGGCGCGTGCGGTGAAGAAATTAAAACCGGCGAAGTGCATCGTCACCGAGCCGGGCGAGCACCGCGTGTGGCGCGACTTGGAGGAAGCGGCGGCCAAAACCGGCGTGCCGCTGGAGATGCGCGTGGACCGCCACTTCCTTTGCACGATCAACGAATTCCGCCAGCACGCGCTGGGCCGCAAGCAACTGCGTATGGAGTTTTTTTATCGCGAGGTGCGCCGTCGTCACTGTGTTCTCGTTGACGACGCGGGCGAGCCGGAGGGCGGCCAGTGGAACTTCGACCACGATAATCGCGGGAGTTTCCCCAAGGCCGGTCCGGGTAAACTGCCCGCGCCAGTGGTGTTCGAGCCGGATACGCTGACGCGTGAAGTGTTGCGGTTGGTAAACGCGCGGTTCGCGAAACATTACGGCGAGTTGGAGTCGTTTGACTGGCCGGTCACGCCAGCGCAGGCCCGACGCACGCTCGACGATTTCATCGAGCACCGGCTGGCCGACTTCGGAAAATATCAGGACGCGATGTGGACGAACGAGCCGTGGCTTTATCATTCGCGTTTGTCGGCGGCGATGAATCTCAAGCTGCTCGATCCGCGCGATGTCATCGGAGCGGCGGAAAAAGCCTGTCGCGCGGGTAAGGTGCCGCTGGCGAGTGCCGAGGGATTTATCCGACAGATCCTCGGCTGGCGCGAATACGTGCGCGGTGTCTATTGGCTGAAAATGCCGGCTTATGCGGAGTTAAACGTGCTAAAGGCCGACGAGCCGTTGCCGGAGTTTTACTGGACCGGGAAAACCGAGATGGCGTGCCTAAATGACGCCATCGGCCAGACGCTGCGTCACGGCTATGCCCACCACATCCAGCGACTGATGGTCACTGGGCTTTATTCACTGCTGCTGGGAGTGCGACCGGCGGAAATCTGCGGCTGGTATCTCGGCGTCTATGTCGATGCGGTCGAGTGGGTCGAGCTGCCGAACACGCTCGGCATGTCGCAATACGCAGATGGCGGTGTGATGGCCTCGAAGCCCTATGTCGCCACGGGAAAATACATCGACCGGATGAGCAACTATTGCGCGGGGTGCCGCTTCGATCCCGAAAAACGCACTGGAGATGATGCGTGTCCCTTCACGACGCTCTATTGGGATTTTCTGCTTCGTCATGAAAAGCTTCTCGCGGCAAACCAGCGCATGGCGCTTCAGGTGAAGAATATCGTCCGCCTGAAGCCGGACGACATCGCGGCAATCCGAAAGCGCACGGCTGAAATCCGCAAGCATGGCGGCGCGCCAAAACCCTCCGAAACCCCCGACCTGTTTGTCACTTAATAAGTGACAAATGGTTCGCCTCCCCGACATGGCAAAAATGCGCAAAAAGGCCGATCTTCCTGAGAGGGTGTGCGTGGTGTGCGGGCGTCCGTTCGTTTGGCGGAAGAAGTGGGAGAAAGTCTGGGAGGAAGTGAAGTATTGCTCCGACGGCTGCCGGATTCGAAAGGGGCGGGCCGCCCAATGAGGACACTTTCGTTTTCCAGCCAGATCAGGATCGAGCAATCTCCCGAGAAGGTGTTCGCGTGGCATGAGCGCCCGGGGGCGTTCGCGCGCCTGGCGCCGCCTTGGCAAAAGCTGGAACTCGTCGCGAGCAGCGGCGGCATCCGCGACGGAGCGACAGTAAGCCTGCGCACGAAGATCGGACCGGTGTGGCTGCGCTGGGACGTGGAGCACAAGGACTACGTCGCGGGCGTGCGCTTTCGCGACGTGCAGACAAGTGGGCCGTTCGCTGAGTGGAAGCATGAGCACCGGTTTGAAGCGGCGGAGAATGATGATCGCGCGTGCCTGCTGACCGATGCGATCACCTATCGGCTTCCGTTCGGATGGCTCGGGCAGGTTTTCGGAGGCGGCTACGCGCGGGCCGAGTTGAGGCGTTTGTTTGCCTACCGGCATGCGGTGACCAAGGCGGATATCGAAACGGAGGCGCACCATGTTTCGGTGCGGCCGATGCGATTTCTAATCGCCGGGGCATCGGGTCTGGTTGGACGGGCGCTGGTTCCTTTTCTGCAGACGCAGGGGCACATGGTGGCGCGGCTTGTCCGGCGACCGGTGAAGGTGGCCGACGAAATTTACTGGAATCCGGCGACGGGAGAACTTGCGTCCGAAGCGATGCGCGGGGTGGACGTGGTCATAAATCTTTCAGGCGAAGGCATCGCTGACGCGCGCTGGTCGAGGGCGCGGAAGGACGCGATTCTGCGGAGCCGGGTGGACAGCACGCGCACGCTCGTGCAGGCGATGGGCCGGCTCACGAGGAACCGGCCGTTTGTTTTCATCTCGGGGTCGGCGACGGGATTTTATGGCAGCCGCGGCGATGAGTTGATGAACGAGGAGTCGTCGGGTGGAACCGGATTTCTGGCGGGTGTGTGCGCGGCGTGGGAGTGCGAGGCGCTGGCGGCGGAGCCACTAGGCGTTCGCGTGGTGCGGTTGCGCACGGGCGTGGTGCTGACACCTGCTGGCGGAGCACTGGCAAAAATGCTGCCTGCGTTTTTGGCGGGGGCGGGAGGACGTCTGTCGTCGGGGAAAATGTGGATGAGTTGGATATCAATCGATGATCTCGTGGGCGCGATCTACCACGCGGTGCTGGATCGGCGCTGCGACGGTGCGGTCAACGCGGTCGCTCCTGATGCGGTGACAAACGCGGAATTCACCCGCGTGCTTGCGCGGGTGCTGAAACGCCCGGCGGTATTTCCTATTCCGCAGTCGGTTTTGAATTTGATCTTCGGGGAAATGGCCGGGGAGACCCTGCTGGCCAGCACGCGTTTGGTTCCGAAGAGGTTGCATGACGCGGACTATCAGTTTCGTCATGGGAAACTGGAGGACGCGCTGCGACATTTACTGGGGCGGATACGTTCCGTTTGACGATTACCCGGGTAGGCAGCCCACGCGGGCAGAGGGAGTCACCCTAGGTAACTGAAGGACGCTACTCACGCCACCTGGGTAGCTAGAATGCGCAAGCTGAGGGAACGGGTTTCGAGAGATGGGGAGACCACTCTCTGCCCGAAAAACGCGCGCGGCGGTATTGTGAGGCCATGAAAACGGCCACCTTCATTCGCAACCTGACTCTCGCCACCGCGAGCATTGTGTTAGCGACCGTTCTCGGTGCCTCGGAAAATCCCCGCTCCGGCGAGGCGTTGGCGGTCGCTCTCAATGATGCCCGCGCACTGGTCGCTCATCGCGCCGATTTCAAGGTGGTGCGGGTCGAAGGTGATTCGATGCTCCCGTTTTTCGGCAACGGCGCGGTGCTCGTCGTTAAAAAAATGGCCGCCGCAAACCTCCGGGTCGGCATGGTGGTCGTCTATACCAACCGCTTTAATGAAACCGTCGCCCACCGTCTGGTCGCCGCCACTGCCGCCGGTTGGGAAGTGCGCGGTTACAACAACGCTAAGTCCGACAGCTCGCTTGTCGGCGATGCCAATATCGTCGGCGTGGTTTACGCCACCTTTCACTCGGACGACCGGGGCGACGGCTCGCTGGCGTCCGATGTCACCGCCGGCACCTCGCTGGCCTATGCAGCCCCCGCCCGTTAAGCGGGTTGGCGGATGAGGAAGTGCAAAATCAGCTTCCCATCGACGGGGGGAGGGGTAACGTTTGGTTTTTATGTCGAAAACCCTCATCATCCTTAAACCCGATTGTCTTGATCAAAAACACGTGGGCAACGTGTTCGACCGTTTTGAAAAGGCCGGTTTTGAAATCATCGGCACTAAGATGATCCGCCTTACATCGGAACTGCTGCGCGCGCACTATGCGCACGTAGCCAGCAAGCCCTTCTATCCTGAGATAGAGACCTTTATGAGTTCCCGTCCGGTGATCGTCGTCGCTCTTTCCGGTGACGATGTCGTGGCCAAGATTCGCGATCTGCTCGGTCCGACCGACTCCCGCAAGGCGCCCAAGGGCACCATCCGCGGCGACTTCGGCACCGAGATGATGAAGAACGTCGTGCACGCTTCCGATAGCGACGAAAACGCACGCATCGAGCTGGCCCGTTTCTTCAAGCCCGAGGAAATCTTCGGCTGAGCCGTTTCAGATTAAATTCAACAAAAAGGCCGCCCGAGTTCCGGGCGGCCTTTTTGTTAGTGAGCCTTAAGGAATTTGCGTTCTCCAAGCCAGTAAAGGCACTGGTCAACCCAAGGGGGTGCGCCTTTTTTCATGCCCTGACCGTGGCCGCCCTTTTCATAAATATGGAGTGAAAACGGAACGTTGTTGCGACGGAGTGCCGCGGCGAAAAGCAGGCTGTTCTCCACGGCTACGGCCTTGTCGGCGTCGGTGTGCCAGAGAAAGCATGGAGGGGTCTGCGGAGTGACCTGAAGCTCGTTGGAGAGGTTCTTAACCAGCTCGGGCGAAGGGGAGGCGCCGAGGAGATTATTTTTGGAACCTTGGTGGGTGAACTCGCCCATGCTGATGACCGGATAGCAAAGGATGCCGAGGTCAGGTCGTGAGCTTTCGCGTTCGATCAGATCGGTAGCGTTGGCGTTGCCCGCATCGAAGTGGGTGAGGAGCGTCGATGCAAGATGGCCTCCGGCGGAGGAGCCGATGATGCCGACGCGTTCGGGATCAAGGCCGTCGTGACGGGCAAGCGAGCGCACCGTGCGCAAAGCACGGGCGGCGTCGTTGAGCTCGACGGGATGGCGATAGCCGTGGGAGCCGAGCCGGTATTTCAATACGTAACAGGTGATGCCGTTGGCGACGAACCAGTCGGCGTAGGCTTTGCCCTCGTGGTCGGCAAGCGCACCATAGCCTCCGCCCGGGAGGATGAGCATGGAGGCACCGTTGGCTTTTCCTGTGGGAGGGAGATAGGCGGTGAGCGTGGGAATGTCGTTCGGCGTGTCCCCGAGGGCATCGGGAGTAAGATCGCTCCAAAGAGGGCGGGAATCAGCGTTCACGAGTTGCGAAACACAAGTGGTTGCAAGGGCAAGAGCCAAGAAATGACGAAGGGGTATCATGGGCGAAGGCTGGACATGAGGCCCGCAAGCGAAAACAAAAATAGCAGCCAATGCCCGTCTCACCCCGCGATTTGCCCATCTACGAACTCGAAGCCTCCGTAATCGGCAGTCTGCGTGCGCAGGGGCGGCTCATCGTGCAGGCGCCGACAGGATCGGGCAAATCGACGCAACTGCCGCAGATGCTGATGCAGCATGGGTTTCTCGAACGCGGCGAAGTCGTGGTGCTGCAACCGCGCCGGCTGGCGGCACGTATGCTGGCAAAACGCGTGGCGGAGGAAGCGGGCTGCAAACTGGGCGACGAGGTGGGTTATCAAATCAGGCTGGAGTCGCGGGTTTCGGCCAAGACCAAGATCCGCTTCGTGACCGAGGGGATTTTGCTGCGGCAGATGTCGTTCGACGCGGAGCTGCGCGGGGTGGCGGCGCTGGTGTTCGATGAATTTCACGAGCGGCATCTTTACGGCGACATCTCACTGGCGCGGGCAGTGCAGATCCAGCGGACGACGCGGCCGGACTTGAAGATCGTGGTGATGTCGGCGACGCTGGATGCAGTGGTCTTGAAAGAATACCTCGCGCCGTGCGAAGTGCTCACGTCGCAAGGGAGGAGTTATCCGGTAACGGTGGAATATCTGCCGAAGGCGGTGAATTTTGACAGCGATCCCGTGTGGGAGGTCGCGGCGCGCGAGGCGGCGCGGGTCGCGGCGAAGACGGCTGGCGACGTGTTGGTCTTCATGCCGGGCGCGTATGAAATCAACCGGACGCTGCAGGCGCTGCAGTTTCAGCGGGAATTGAAGGCGTTTGTGATTTTTCCGCTGCACGGCGAGTTGCCGGCCGACCAGCAGGACCGCGCAGTGGCGAAATACGATACGCGCAAGGTCATCGTCTCGACCAACGTGGCGGAGACGTCGCTGACGATTGATGGCGTGACGGTGGTGATTGATTGCGGACTGGCGCGGGTGGCGCGCTTTGATGCGAACCGCGGCATCAACACGCTGCTTATCGAAAAAATCTCCATCGCGAGCGCCGACCAGCGTGCGGGTCGCGCAGGTCGCACGGCGCCGGGCGTGTGTGTGCGCCTGTGGACTGAGCGCGAGCACAGCGGGCGGGCATTGCAGGAATTGCCGGAGGTCCGGCGGCTGGATTTGTCGGAGGTAGTGTTGACGCTTAAAGCGAGCGGGATGGACGACATCGGTGCGTTTCCGTGGCTGGAGAAGCCTGAGCCGAAGGCGCTGGGGCGGGCGGAGATGCTGCTGAGTGATCTGGGCGCGCTGGCGGGGCGGCGGCAGACGATCACCGAGATGGGGAGGAAGATGCTGCGGTTTCCGGTGCATCCGCGATATGCGCGCATGTTGCTGGAGGCGGATGCGCGCGGGTGCGTGCGCTCGGTCGCGCTTATGGCGTCTCTCACGCAAGGGCGATCGTTTCTGCTGCGCGGTGCGTCCAAGGATGTCGAGCAGGCGAGGGAGGATGTGCTGGGCGAGGAGATAGAGAGCGATTTTTTTCTGCTGATGCGGGCGTGGAAGTTTGCGGACCAGAATAACTACTCGGTCGAGGCGTGCCGACGACTGGGCGTTCATGCGCAGGGGGCGCGTCAGGTCGGTCCGCTGTTCAAGCAATTCCTTGAAATAGCCCACAAGGAAGGCCTCGACGTAGCCGAGAAAGAGCTCGACGGCGTGGCGGTGCGCAAGTGCGTGCTCGCGGGATTTTCGGACCATTTGGCGAAGCGGCTTGATGGCGGGACGCTCCGCTGCGAACTGGTGCACAACCGTCGCGGCGTGCTGGCGCGCGAGAGCGCGATGCAGCAGGCGACGTTGCTCGTGTCCGGGGAGGTGAGCGAAGTCGAGGGACGCGGCGGCGAGGTCAATGTGCTGCTCTCGCTGGCGACGGCGATCGAGGAGGCGTGGCTGGGCGAGTTGTTTCCCGGCGACTATGGCGACGCGGTGGGCGTGGTTTACGACGAGCAGATGCGCCGGGTGATAGCGCGGCGGGAGCGGCGGTTTCGCGATCTCGTGCTGGAGTCGAAGCAGACGGCGGACGAGCCGCCGGCGAGCGCGGCGGCGACGTTACTCGCGCAGCAGGTGATCGCGGGAAACATCGTTCTTACCGAGTGGAACGAGAACGTGGACCAGTGGATCACCCGGGTGAACCGGCTGGCGGAGTGGTTTCCCGAGCTGGAGGTCACGCCTATCAACGAGGCGGACCGGGCGACGCTCATCGAGCAGGTGTGCTACGGCAGCTATGGCGCGCGCGAGCTGAAGGACAAGCCGGTGATGCCGGCGCTGCGCGACTGGCTGCGACCGGAGCAACTGGCGGTGCTGGACGATTATCTGCCGGAGCGGTTGACGATGGCGAACGGACGCCGGGCGCGCATTGAATACGCGAAGGAAGGCCCGCCGATCATGAGTGCGCGCATTCAGGAACTCTACGGCATCGAGGGGAAGTTTTCCCTCGGGCACGGGCGCGTGCCGGTGAAGATCCAGGTGCTGGCGCCAAACCAGCGGGCGATTCAGGTGACGGATGATCTGACGAGCTTCTGGCGCGACATGTATCCCCAGGTGAAAGCGGAACTGTCGCGGCGTTACCCGCGCCACGAATGGCGATGAGCTTTATAAGTTGAGCGTTCACGCCTTGCCGCGCAACCGGGCCCAGCTCAGGCCGATCCGCTCGTAAAACGCCTTGGTGCTGCGCTCCAGGCCGCCGACATTCCAGTTAATAAAATCCTTCAGTTTAATTTTTGTCGCACGGGCCGAATAATCGGCGGGGCAAGGCAGCGCATCTACTCCCTGGCGGCGACACAATGCCATCGCACGGGGTAAGTGCCACGCCGAAGTGACGAGGGCAACGGGGCTTTGACCTGCGATGACCCGAATCGCGGCTGCTTCGTCCTCGGTATCGCGGGCGGTTGAAATTTCGGTGATGCGGTTGCGCTCCATGCCAAGCGCCACGGCGGCATCGGCCAGCACCCGGGAGTGCGAAGGGCCACCTTCCGGATCGGGCGGGCCGCTTACGATCAGGCGTGCGTCTGGTATCCTGCGGGAGAGCCTTACGGCTTCGACGAGCCGCGACAGGGCGGAGGCACTGAGTTGATTGTTGGCGGACCAGCCCGGCACATAGGAGTGCCCGCCGCCGAGCACCACGATGAACCGGCAACGGGAGAGCGGTTCGGGTATGGGGGCGTTATCCGTGAGTTCGGGAATAGCGGGAAAACGCGTTTCCAGCCCGCGCACCAGCCAGGTGCCAACCCCCTCGTTGCAAAAAACGCATAGCCAAATCACTCCGCTGGTCACGAGTCTGCGGCCTAGCTTATGACGTTGCGTGAAACGCCAGACCAGCGCCCCGGCCACTACGAGCGCGAGTGATAACGGCAGCGGCATGAGCCAGAAGCCGATGATCTTTTTGAGCCAGAACAACATGATCGCATTGTGGGCCGACACCTAGCTGCCGCCCAACAAAAAACCGTCCGGTTTTTGCGTCGGACGGTTTTAAAAATGGATTTTAAGAAAGTTAAGCGCGAACCAAGTGACGCTTATGGACGTTTTTGCAGGCTGGAGCCAGTGTGATGTTTAAGTCGCGAAGTCCTTGATTCCCGAATCATGCCATCCGACGTTGGCTCCATTTGCGCTATTTGCGTCGGGGTTCACTGATCGGGCGAAGGCCCCGCCCTCTTTTTTCGACCATGAGCGCATTCAACGGCTCGATTTCCGTGCGGCGGTAATAAGCGACCGCGAGACGGGTTGCCAGGGTTTCCAAGGCCCGCATGCCGCCTTGGGTCCAATCAATCTGTTCAGGTGTGATGATGACCCCCGATTTCTTCGCGAGGTCTGCGAGGCCGGAGGTGGTCAGCAACAGGGCGGTTTCTTCGGGTGAAGGATAATCCAAAAAAAGCAGATCACCGCTGAAACGGTGCAACAACTCCACGGGGATCACCCCGGAACGGGCAATGGTTTGGACGTCCACGATGCTATTCACCGTGCTTCCTTGGAAGCCCATGGTGGCACCACGACGATTATTCGCGAAAATATCCTGCCAGGTGCCCGAACCCACAATCCAAAGACTCCGCTGGACGGCTTTGCTCAAAGCTTCAAGTGCCGGCTGCTGGCCCTCGGGATAAGGTGTCTCCCTAAGGTATCCGTCGAACGGGTGTTTTCCATCGAGGAGATTCCAGAGATCCGACCCGACGCCGGCCCCCCAGTCACCGGCGGCGAAGTTGATTTGAAACTTGTCGAGTTCGTCAATGTGCAGGAGCACCCGCTCGTGGGTCAGAGCCTGATCGATAATCTGATAAACCGTCGGCCGACCGCTTTTGACTCCCTGTGGCAGCCAGTCTCCTCTGGTGATCTTGAAATAATGCGCCTGAAGGTCTGCGGCGGTTTTTTCGACCAGGTGGCTCTTCCCTACACCGGTTGGTCCAACAACGAGCGGAAACAACCGGGATTTTATGAGGGGAAGCCCGACTTGGTGCCTGAAGAACAACCGGCCCAGAATCGTCATGGTTTCGTGGGCGTCGTGATGGCTTTTGGTGAAAAACATAAAAGTAGATGAATTTTGTGTGGGTTCACGCGTGTGCGCTTGCCCCAAGATGGCCGTGGTTGGTCCGAACGAGCTGGGCGGCTTAGATGTCCCAATCGATCAACTCAGGGAACTGGACGGGGTCAGCGATGGGCAGAGACCCTCGTTGAGCGGCCTGACGGACGGCACCTGCGCACTGTCGCAAAAGCGTCAACCCAGCCCCTTGGAGCACCGTATTCAGCATCTCCCGTTCTGCTTTGGTGAGATAGTCGTGTCCCCGACGGGAGAATCCACAGATCCACGGCATGCTTCTGGGCATGAGGGACGGGGCTCCCATGGTATTCCCCAAAGGGGCCCAGGCGGCATATTTGACGTAACGCTGCATGGCGCCTCGCCACGCCAATGGCGCGGTTGCCAACTGACAGGCAGTCGCGCCGGTATATAATATCGTGTCCGCAGGCACATGGCCGGTCCCAAGAGCAATCGAGGTATCGACCACGAAAAAGGCGTTCCCATCGCCAAGGGTGGATAGATCGGCATAAAGCCGGAACGGGGTGCTTTCCA
>JANXLP010000177.1 GCA_025355125.1 Opitutaceae bacterium
CCCTGCTCGGCGCGCTCCTGCGCGACGGCTCCCTCAACCTCTCCGCCCGCACCCAGCACTACGCCTCCCTCCCCGCCGCCGCCCTGCGCTTCCTGCGTTCACCCCGCGCTCTATCTTGAGCTCAAACCGGATTACCGTGCCATCGCTATCGAGCAGCGCCCGCCGCCCTCGCTTCCGGGCGATCATTCCCTCACGCCGAGTCCGTCACCTTCATCGGCTGCGTCACCGTAACTCAGTTCGGCTTTCTTATCGTCGAACTCACCCTCCCAGCGAGCCACCACCACGCTCGCGAGACAGTTGCCGAGCACGTTTACCGAGGTGCGCGCCATATCGAGCAACGCGTCCACACCCAGAATCATCGCCGCGCCCTCAAGCGGGAGCCCGAAGGATTGCAGCGCCGCGATCAACACCACCATCGACGCCCGCGGCACCGCCGCCACGCCCTTTGATGTGATCATCAGCGTGATCATCATCGTGATCTGCTGGCCGATACTGAAATGAATGCCCGTCGTCGTCTCCGCGACCTGCGCGATGAACACCGAGGCCACCGCCAGATGCAGCGTGGAACCATCAAGGTTGAACGTATAACCCGCCGGCAACACGAAGCCGACGATGCCGCGCGGCACGCCGAGTTTTTCCATGTTGTCGAATGCCTTGGGCAGGGCCGCCTCGCTGTTCGCCGTCGTAAACGCGATCGTGAACGGCTCGCGCACCGCACGGTAAAACGCCTTGAGCGGCACCTTCGCCACCGCGATGACGATGCCAAACACCACGACCACGAAAATCACCAGCGCCGAGTAGAGCGTCAGCACCAGTTTCCCGAGGCTGAACAACACATCCACACCCTGATGGCTCACCGTCACGGCGATCGCCGCGCCCACCCCGAACGGCGCGAACTTCATGATGATACCCGCAAATTTAAACATGACCTGCGTGACGCTATCGCACCACACGAGCACCGGCTTGCCCGCCTCGCCGGCGGCGATCACCGCCATCGCGAAAAACACTGCGAAGACCACCACCTGCAGCACGTCGTTGCGCGCCATCGCGTCGATCAGGCTCGTCGGAAACGAGTGCAGAATCGTCTCGATCAGCGTGAGCGGCTTGTTCTGCGCCGCCGCGCCCAGCGCCGAGGCGCTGCCGACGAGTTTCAAGCCCACACCGGGCTTCGCCAGATTCACCACGAGCAGGCCGACCGCGAGCGCCGCCGTCGTGACGATTTCAAAATAGAGCAGCGCCTTCGCGCCGATGCGCCCGACCTTCTTCATGTCCCCCGTGCCTGCGATGCCCTGCACCACGCTGGCGAAGACGAGCGGCGCGATCATGGCCTTAATGAGGTGCAGGAAGATTTCCCGGATCAGCACCAGCCACTCGTCCCAGGTCTTGCGCGCCTCAGGCGGCAACTGGGCGAGAATCACGCCGAGCACGACGCCGAGCACGAGCCCCAGCATGATCTGTTTTGTGAGACTTAAATAATACCAACGCTTGGGCGCTTCCGCGGCGCCTGCGGGATGTGGGGTGACCATAATTGAGAGTGATTCAGCGCGTAGTGTTTGCGCCAAGCCTTAAGAGCAGACCGCAAGCCGATGTCGCCGCGCTACTGCGGATGGTTCCTTCCATCATCTTTCGACGTATGTCCGCATTCATTTTTTATACCGCCCTGCATCAAAGGCTGAACGATCAGCAAGAAAACCACCGTCATCTCTACCTCGAACCTTGCACTCATGACTGCGTAAGTTTGATTTGAAATCACTCGTTCCCCTCGCGCCCCGCCTTAGTTTCGATTCCTCGTGCCAGCACTTGCTCATAGCATACCGACCGCTCGTCTTTGCTGATTTTTCACTCCCATACCACACTCCTCCGCCCCTAACGATCCGATCTCTTCAACTCACTCTCATGCAAACCCGCCGCTCCTTCATCACCCAAGTCGCCGCCACCGCAGCCGTCAGTGCGTTCTCCGCGTCCTTCATCCGCGCCGCCGACAAAACCGGCTCCGGCCCGCTCATCACCGGCTCCGGTGCGCACACCTATGAGATGATTCACGACTGGCTCACCGCTCCCGAGGGCCTCGTATGGGGCGACACGCAGGGCCTCGCGCAGGACAGCAACGGCAACATCTACGTCGCCCACACCGTCAATTCCACCTCGATGCGCCCCGAGGCGATCGTCGTTTACGACGCCAAGGGCAAATTCGTCCGCGCATTCGGCGAAGACATGCGCGGTGGCGCCCACGGCCTCGGCGTCCGCAAGGAAGGCAGCACGGAATATCTTTACCACTGCGACACCACGCGTAGCAAAATCATCAAGACCACGCTCAAGGGCGAAGTCGTTTGGTCACGTGGCTACCCGAAGGAAGATCCGGCCTACGGCGCCGCGCCGATCAAGTTCATCCCGACCAACATCGCCTTCGCCCCCAACGGCGATTTCTACGTCGGCGACGGCTACGGTTCCCACCACATGCTGCGCTACTCCCTCGACGGAAAGTTCCTCGGGGAGATTTCCTCGCCCGGAAAAGGTGAAACCGAAATCAACAATCCCCACGGCCAATACGTCGATAACCGCGGCAAAGACCCCGTCCTCGTCATCGCCGACCGCGGCAACCGCCGCATCCAGACCTACACCCTCGACGGCAAACACCTCCGCACCATCAAGGACGACACCAAGCTCCGCCAGCCCTGCCATTTCGATGTGCGCGGCGACCTGATGCTCTGCCCCGACCTCGACAGCCAAGTGGTGCTCCTCGACAAGGACTACAACGTCGTCGCCCAGCTCGGCGACGGCATCGCCCACAACGGCAAAACCGGCTCCCGTCGCTCGCAGGCGCGCGCCGAATTCACCCCCGGCGAATTCATCACCCCTCACGGCGCGATCTTCCTCCAAAACGGCGACATCCTCGTCGCCGAGTGGCTCCCCATCGGCCGCCTCACACTTCTGCGCAAGGTCGGCTGAGCCTGTAGGGCCGCCGCTTGCCGGCGCGCCGCCCCCGTCGCCCGCCGACGCCCTTCCGTAAATAGTGGCGGGGTGCCCCCACTCCGCTTCCCGCCCGCTCCGCGATAGCTTCCGCACGCGCCGGTAGCCGCGCGCTGCAGCCCCGCCGCTCACCGGCGCGTAACACCGCCGTGCGCTTCTTTCCCGCCGGCATCGCCTGCCTCGCCCTCGCATTCCTTCGCCTGCACGCCGCCGAGCCCGCACCGGCGCTCCCCGCGGAAAAACTCTACGCCCTCTGGACCGGCGAATGGACCGGTATCCTGGAATATCGCGACTACCAACCGCCGCATCGCCGCGTCTCCCTCCCGACCACGCTCGCCGTCACGCCCGCGTCCGACGCGGCGGCGTTGATCCTCCGCTTCGTTTACGACGACGGCCCCAAGAAAACCGTGAAATCCACCTCTCGCCTCGCCTTCGATCCAGGCGCGCGCCGCCTTACGTGGAGCGACGAAGGCAAGCCTGTGCGCCCCGAAGACACCTTCACCCTCGCCGAAGCGTCGCCCGACGGCACGCGCCTCGTCTTCCTCGGCCAGAGTATGGACGACAATAAACCCTCCCGCATCCGCTATACGTTCATCTCCGCGCCCGGCGCCTGGAGCATCCTCAAGGAAACCACCAGCGACGGCCCCGCTTTCACCTTCCGCCACGAGTATCGGTTTACCAAGTGACCTCGGTGCCGAGAGCCCATACGCCAACCGCATCTGGTAACGATGGCGGTTGATTTTGAGGCTTCCGAAGGAGAACGGACCGGAAGGTCCGTCTCCCAAAAGTCTAATATCGCGACTACGCGGGTATGAAATCCAAGTCGGCCGCTAGCCACGCACGCCCTCGTAAATCTGTGCCAGCGGTAGCGAAAGTTTGATGGAGCGAAAGTCCACGACAGGGTCGGCGCCGGTGAGGATGCGCGGGGCCCAATGTTCGGCGCGGCGGTGCAGGGTCACCTCGCGGGATTCCTGCGCGATGAGCACGTATTCCTCGACGGTGGAAATCTGCGGGTAGTTGAGGAGCTTTTCCCGGCGGTCAATGTTTTCGGTGGAGGGCGATAGCACTTCGACGAGCAGCGTGGGGTAGCGCAGGTAGTAGTGCTCCACGCCGATCCGCTGACATGCCACCATCACGTCGGGATAATAGAAAATATCCTCACGGTTGATTTCGAGGCGCACCTTGAAGTCGGCCATGTAGGCTTTGCAGGGACCGCCTCGCAGGTGGGCGTGGATAGCACCAAACACGTTTCCGGAAATCAGATTGTGCGCTTCGCTCGCTCCCGCCATCGCGTGAACCCGACCACCGATAAATTCATGCCGAGTGAGTCCACTCGCCTCATGGCTCAGATAGTCCTCGACCGATGTGAGGATGGTCGGAGCGGTGGATTCCATGATCGAAACTTAGTTTCGCCGGGAACCGAGGCAAGCGCGCGGTGCGGGGGCGAAATCCAAATGATGAGGATCGGTGCTTTTACACCTTCAGCGCCGGCTCCGGATTTACCGCGATCAGTTCGACCTCGAAAATCAACCCTGCGCCCGCCGGCACGCCGCCGCCGCCCAGCGTGCCGTAGCCGAGGGAAGGCGGGATAAAGAACTCCGCTTTTCCACCAGGCTTGAGCGCCTCCATGCCCTCGGCCCAACCGGCGATCAGCGTCTTCACCACCAGATCGGCCGGCGCGCCGCGTTTGCGCGAATCATCGACGACCGTGCCGTCCTTGATCGAGCACACGTAGTGGACGCGCACGCGATCCGTCGTCCTCGGCGATTCGCCTGTGCCCGGTGCGAGCACGCGGATACCCAACCCGCTCGGTTGCCACGTCACGCCCGGCGTCGTCGCGCGCGGGCCATAGAGCCACTCGCGCATGATCGTCGCCTCGTCGCGCTTGGCGGGCACGGGCGGCATGGGTTGCGACGGTCCGCAGCCGGAGAAAGTCACGCCGAGCACAAGAAAGAGCAGGCTAAGCGTGGAGCGCAGATTCATCGCCTCGCAGTGTGGTTAGCTCCTAGAAATGGCTACCGCCAGTCTTGCACCACCAAGCCGGGCACGCGGAAGAAGTGAGCGTCACGCGTGGCCAGCGGCCAACCGTGTTCCAAGGCAAGCGCGGCAATCCAGATGTCGTTTTCAGGAATAGGCGTCCCGGTCTTTCTCAGGGCATTCCGCAGACGCGCATAATGCCGAGTCGTTCCGGTCGTAAGCGGGAGCACCGCCACTACGGGTAAAAAAGCATCGAGCGCGGCACGCTGTGCCTTGGAGTTGTTGGACAACTCCACACCGAGTTCCAGTTCGCCCAGCGCAATCAACGGCAGCCAAAGCCGTTCAGTTTGGTCCAACCTATTCTCGATCCCGAACACACCGCGCAGCGCGGCGATTACCACCGATGTATCCAGCACGAGATCACCATTCACGCGGGTCGATCCTCTCGCAATTCTCTTCGATAATGCGCTCCAGCTCGGCCCCATCTGCTTCACTTAAAATTGAGGCACTTCGCCGCAACGCCTCCAGGCGTTCGGCGCGGGCACTCACGCGGAGGCCGTGGATCAAAGCCGCCGCTTCCTCTAATTTCGGCGGTGGCAGCGTCTTCAGCTCAACAACGATCATTTCGAGCGTGCTCATGCCGGAACGCTAGTCGCTCCGGCGGCCTCGGCAAGTCCGGCGTTGGTGGCGGCTGATCGAATCGACGGCGCTCGGAAGAACGTGACTCGGAATACCGAGGGCGGACTGAAGTCCACCCTACTTTGACCGCACGGCTTTCAGCTCCCGCCAGCGCGCGAGGCGTTCCGCGATCTTGGCTTCCCAGCCGGCGGTCTTGGGCGTGTAGAGGGCGAGGGGTTGCTCGAGATAGTTTTGGCCGGAGATGTTTTCCGGGTAGTCGTGCGAGTAGCGGTAGCCTTTGCCGTGGGCGTTCTGTTTGCTCGCGGCGCCGCTCTTGTCTCGGAGCGGGAGCGGCACGGGTTGCACGGGCGCGGTCTTGAGCGCGGCGTGGGCGGCGGCGAGCGCGAGCGTGGCGGAATTACTCTTGGGCGCCGTCGCGATGTAGAGCGTGGCGTGCGCGAGCGTGAGTTCGGCTTCGGGCAGGCCGATGAAATCGCACGCGTGGTGGGCGGCGACGGTGAGAGGGAGCGCCTGCGGATCGGCCAGGCCGACATCTTCGCTCGCGAGGATCACGAGACGACGCGCGATGAAGCGCGGGTCTTCGCCGCCCGCGAGCATCTTGGCCAACCAATACATCGCGGCGTCGGGGTCGCTGCCGCGGCAGCTTTTGATGAACGCGGAAATCGTGTCGTAGTGCTCGTCTTCGTCGGCATCGTAACGGATGCGACGCTCGCGGGCGAAGACTTCGAGGTCGGCGGAGCTCAACGCGACGCGCTCAGGCAGGCCCAGGACGAGGACTTCGAGGGCGTTGAGCGCGCGCCGGAGGTCGCCGTCGCAAAGAACGGCGAGATCGGCGAGGAGCTTGGGCTCGGCGGTGACGCCACGCGCGCCGAGGCCACGCTCGGTATCGGCGAGCGCGGCGGCGAGGACGCCGGCGATAGCGGCGGGCGCGAGCGGCTCGAGGCGGAAAAGATGGCTGCGCGAGAGCAGCGGCGGGTTGACGTAAAATCCGGGATTATGCGTGGTCGCACCGATGAGGCGGACGGTGCCTTCCTCGACATCGGGGAGGAGCAGGTCCTGCTGGGATTTATTAAAACGGTGCAGTTCGTCGATGAAGAGGATGGTCGCGGCCTCGGGGCGGCGGCGGGCGGCGGCGAGGATTTCGCGCAGCTCGGCGACGTTGGACATGACGGCGTTGATGCGCACGAAGCGGCTGCCGGTCTCGTGGGCGATGGCCTCGGCGATACTGGTTTTCCCACAACCGGGTGGGCCGTAGAAGAGGAGCGAGCCAAAGCGATTTTGGGCGACGAGGCGCGGGAGGAGACTGCCGGGTGCGAGGATGTGTTCTTGTCCGACAACCTCGGCGAGCCGACGCGGTCGCATCCGGGCGGCGAGTGGTTGGTGGGCGCCGGCGCGTTTCTCGCCGAGACCGGACGCGGGTGAAGGCGCGGTGGTCTCTTCGGCGAAGAAATCAGTTTGGTCGGCGGCGGGCATGCGGAAGCGTAATCTTCGCTAATCGTCGCCGATGAAAAGGTATTTCAGGCGAGAGTCTGGCGCACCCGGTTGGGAGTCCCGGCTTCAGACGGAAGGATCGGTTGGGACCGGCTGAAGCCGGGACGACGAACTCGGAGTGCGGAAATTGGCGTCGATTAGCACGGCCCGGCGGTTCAGAGATTCATCATGACCAGTCGTAGCCTCGGACATCGCGCGCCGTTGTTGTGGCTCGTTTTACCAATGATGGTGGGGCTCGCGGCGGCACAAACCGGCGAAATCGCTCGGCCCGGCTGGTTGCTGGCGGGGGCGTTGGTGGCGGGGGCGATCAGTTTGGCTTGGAGAGAAAAGCCTCGGGTGTGGGCCATCGGGATGGTGGCGGCGGGGCTGCTCGCGGGACTCGCGAGCTACGGGCTGAATCGCGCGCGGCTGCCAGCTTGGGATGCCTTGCCGCCGCGGGAGGCGCGGCTGGCGTTGCGGATTGACCGGATTTTTTCGGCAGCGGACCCGAGGAAAGTGGCGGGCCTCGCGACGGTGCTGCGCAGCGATGAACACCTGCGCGAGCTTGCGGGCCAGAAGGTATATTTCTCGCTGGCCTTGAAAAAGGGTGAGGTCGCGCCGTTGCGCACGGCGGTCATCACGACGGTGGGCGTGCTCACAGCGCTGCCGCGCAATCCGCCCGGGGATAACTTCGACGGCTACCTCGCGGGGGCGGGAACGAATTTCAAATTCACGCGCGGGCGGGTGCTCGCGGAGGAACGGGCGGCGTCGGGCTATGCGCGGTTTTGCGCGCGGGCGGCGTCGCGATTCAACGCCATCCTCGGGCTGGGCATCGCGGAGAAACGGCCGGAGCTGGCGGGGTTGTTGCGCGCGATGATGCTCGGGGAGACGCACGAGCTGAGCGAGCAGCAGCACGAGCTTTTTCGGAAGAGCGGGACCATGCATCTCTTCGCGATCAGCGGGCTGAACATCGCCGTGATCGCGGGCGCGCTCCTGATGTTATTGGTGCCGCTGCGGCGGTGGCCTTTGGTGAGGTTTGCGGTCGGGGCGGCGCTGCTGTGGTTGTTTGTGGACATCACGGGCGCGGCGCCGTCGGCGGTGCGGGCGTTTGCAATGGCGGTGTTTTTGCAGGCGGCGCTAACGCTGCGGCTACCGGGCAATGTGCTGGCGGCGCTGGTGGCTTCGGCGGCGCTGGTGCTCGTCGTGGCGCCGTTGCAGGTGTTCGGGGCGAGTTTCGTGATGAGCTACGGGATCGTGGCGGCGTTGCTCTTGCTCGGGCTGCCGCTGGGGGATGCGTGGGTGGCGCGGTGGTCGCCCGCGGTGGATCTGCCGAAGGTGACGTGGCGGTGGTGGCACCACGCGGCGGGCGCGGCCTGGCGGTGGCTCGCGGCGGCGCTCGCCATCGGCGTGGCCACCACGCTGGTTGGGCTGCTGACAGGAGTGCACTATTTCGGACTGCTGACGCCGGGTGCGCTGTTCACGAATCTCACCCTGATCCCGGCGGCGGGACTGGTGACACTGGGCGGATTTGCGGCGCTGCTTTGCGGGCTCGCGGGCTGGGTCGGGGGCGCGGTGCTCTGCAATCACGCAGCGGCACTCGTGCTGCTGGGGATCGAGCGGGTGGTGGCGGGAAGTGTGGCGGTGCCGGGGGCGTTCATGGCGGCGCATTTCTCGGGGGCATGGCTGGGACCGGTGGCGCTCACGGGGTTGGGGATCGTTTTGCTGGCGGGATATGCGCTGGGCTGGCGGCGCGGGCGTTATTATTGGGCGCCGTTTGCGCTGGTGGCGGCGGTGCTGGGTTTCGGGATGAGGTTTGGGTAGCCCTCGGAATACACGGAAGGAAATCCCCCGAGAATTTTTCCGTGTGTTCGGCGGTCCGCGTGCGCCATGCTCGGACTATGAAAAGCGCCTACGAACTCGCCATGGAACGTCTCGACAAAGCCTCACCGGCGGAGAAGCCACTCACCGCGGCGAAAAAGGCCCGACTCGCGGAGGTCGATCAGCTTTTCAAGGGCAAGCTCGCAGAGCGGGAAATTTTCCTGAAGCAGCAGCTGAATTTGGCCTACGCCGAGCAAAAAGCGGATGAGATCGAGAAGATCCAGACGCAGCTTGTGCATGAGCGCG
>JANXLP010000193.1 GCA_025355125.1 Opitutaceae bacterium
GACGCGGCCGGCCACCAGCCCGCGACCAAGCTCGCGCCGAGTCCCAACACCAATCCGAGCACCAATTCACCCGGCGCCAGCGAAGCCGCCTCAACCGTTGTCGCGTAATAAAGCGCATTCACCGTCTGCCCCACCGCGCGCACCGCAAACTGTGCGCCCACCCAACCGAGCAGCACCCCGAGCGCGCCGCCGAAAAGCCCGAGCACCGCCGCCTCCGCGAGCCACGCGAGCTGGATCGCCCGCTCCTCCACACCAAGCGAGCGCAAGATCGCGATCTCCGTGCGCCGTCGCACCACCGCCCCATCGAGCGCTTGAAAGATGAGATACAGCCCGACGAGCAGCGCGATCAGCGAGAGAATCGTGAGATTCAACCGAAACGCCCGCGTCATCGTCTCCGCCGATTCTCGCCGCGCGCCCGGCGTCGTCACGATCCAGCGATCACGGCTCAGTTTCTCCAAGAGCCCCTGCAACTCCGTCCGCCGCTCCGGCGCGCGCGGCCCTGGCTCGACGAGAAACTCCACGCGATCCACGCGCCCGACTTTGCCCGTGAGCGCCTGCAACTGCGCCAGGTCGAGCACGAGCAAGGTCGCCGGCACGCGCGGCGCGTCCTTCGCGGTCGGGATCACCCCGGCCACGTTCAAAGTCCGCACCCGTTCATCGAGCACGAGGTCGAGCGACTTCGGCACCGCCGGCGCGAACGCCGCACTCACCCACACCTGCGGCCCGGCCGCATAGGCGCGCCAGAAATTTCCCGCCCCCGCCTCGTCGCTACGCGTGCCGCGCCCGGCGGCGTCCTGACCCAGCGCCTGCCCGGGTCCTTGATCAAAATAGCCGCGCTCGACGTTGCTCTGACTCGCGAGGTTCGCGAGCGAGAGCAGATCGACGCCGAGCAACGTATAAGTTTTCCGCCCAAATCCCGCCGCCTCTCCCGCCGCCTGCGCTTCCGCCGCCGTCGCTTCGACCACCGGGATGATATGCACCGGCCGCACGCCGAGCGCCGCGCGCAACTCCGGCAGCACGGTCTCCGACAACGTCCCCGCCGGCGCCTGCACGATCAGATCGCTCTGCCCCGTGAGCGTGTCCGTGAAATGCGTGAAACTCGAAACCGCCGCGCGGTTCGCCAGCCGGATCGCGACAAACACCGCCACGCCCAGCGCGAGAATACCGACCAGCAACGCCGTCGCTCGCGGCGCGAGCCGCGCATGCCGCAGCGAGAACCGCCGCAGTAAAAGACTGAGCACGGGCGCGTTCATCCCGCAGTGACGACCCGCCCGTCGCGCAGATGGATCCGCCGATGACAAATCGCCGCCGCTTCCTCGCTGTGCGTTACCAGCACGAGCGCCGTGCCCGTCTCGTCGCTCAGCTCGCGCAGGAGCGCGAGGATGTTGGCCCCATTGGCCGAATCCAAATTACCCGTCGGCTCGTCGGCGAGGATCAGTCTCGGCCGATGCACGAGCGCCCGCGCGATCGCCACGCGCTGCTGTTCGCCACCCGAAAGCTGCCCCGGCAACGCCGCCGCGCGCCCCACCCGATCCAGCGCCGCCGCGACCCGCGCCGCGCGCTCGTCCTCCGCCACACCGATGAGCTGGAGCGGCAGCTCGATGTTCTCCGCCGCAGTCAACGTCGGCAGCAGGTGGAAAAACTGAAAATCGTGCCGATCTCCACGCGCCGCAGCCGCGCCAGCGCGACCGAATCGAGCGTCTGCACCGGCGTGCCGCGCACGGTGATCGTCCCCGCGTCGGGCCGGTCCACGCCGCCGAGACAGTTGAGCAGAGTCGTCTTTCCGCTGCCCGAAGGTCCGGTCAGCGCGACGCGTTCGCCGGCGCCGACCGTGAACGAAACGTCGTCGAGCACGCGGCGCGCGCCGTAGTTTTTAACCACAGCGGACACGGCGAGCACGGGCGTGGTAGAGCGAAGGGAAACCATGACGCGCGAAGCGAACCAATGAACCCCGCGAACGCCAGCCACGCCGCCAGTTTGCCCGCAGGTATTAGCGATCCGGCCGCGTGATCGCAAATTGCGCGGTCGTCCGCGCGTAATCTTCCCGGCCCAAGCGACCGACCAAATCGAGTTTCGTTGCATCCGGAAAACCATCCGCGGCGAGCACGGCTTCATCGACGTGCATCCCGAGTATGCGCCCAAAAACCACGTTCGCCGCTCCCGGCCCTTCCCCGATCCGCACCACGCTGTGCAGCAAACACTCAAACGCCGCCGGCGATTTCGCCACGCGCGGCGGCTTCACGTGCGTGCTCGGCGTCGCCTCGATCCCAAACGCCGCGAACTCGCTCTCGCCATGCGGCAGCAGCGCGGCACAGGCGTTCATCGGCTCCGCGAGTGCGAAGGGCACCACGTTGACCACGAATTCGCGCGTGGCCTCGATGTTGCGCAGCGTGTCTTTCGGCTGCCCCGCACGGTTGTTCACCGGCACGAACATCAGCGTGGGCGGATTCGCGGTGATACCCTGAAAAAATGAAAACGGCGCGAGGTTCGTTTTGCCATCCGCCGACACCGTCGAAACCCACGCGATCGGGCGCGGGAGAATCGTCGAAGTCATCCAGTCGTAGGCTTCACGCGGCGGCAGTTTGGAAAAATCGAGATGCATGGCCGCACCATGGGCACATCCGCGAAAAACGCCAAGACCCCCCGCGCGCGAAAACTCTCGTGTAGGGCGGGGTCGCAGAACCCCGCCGCGCGCAGCCCTTTCACCGCATTCCTTTCTTCCGCATTGCCTCACGCGAAAAACCCTTTTCGCATTCCCATCGTGGAAACCGCATCTTTGAGCCCGGTCCAGAAAGCCTCGTTGCTCAGCCTGCTCGACGACACCAGCCCGTCCGTCCGCCGCGCACTCCTCGCTCACTTCGCCGAACTCGGCCCCGTGGTCGCGCCGTTTCTCCAGGAAATCACCCGCAGCCCGAATCGTCTCCTCGCCCGCCACGCCGCGTGGTTTCTCGAATCGCTGAAATTCACCGATCCCGTCGCCGAGTTTCGCACGTTCATCCAGTCGCTGCACTACGAGCTCGAGACCGGCGCGCTCCTCCTCGCCCGCACGGTCAATCCGCGCCTCGACGCCGGCGAATGCCGCCAGCAACTCGACGCCATCGCCGCCCGTTGCACCGAACTCATCGCCGAACCCGCCACCGTTCGCGAAAAATGCCGCATCATGAACCGCGTGCTCTTCCACGAGTGGGGTTTCCGCGGTAACGTCGAACACTACACCGACCCGCGCAACAGCTTCATCGACGAGGTCCTCACCCGCCGCCAAGGCATCCCGATCTCGCTCAGCCTCGTCTATCTCCTCGTCGCCCGGCGTCTCGATCTTCCCCTCGAACCCGTCGGCCTGCCCGGCCACTTCATCGTCGGCTGCTACGCCGACGCCTCGCCGTTCTTCGTCGATCCTTTTGATCGCGGCCTCTTTCGCGACGCCGATGAGATCTACGCACTCCTGCGCGCCAACCAACTCGACCCCAAGCCCACCGATCTCATGCCGACCTCCGTGCGCGAGGTCCTCTGCCGCGCCTGCCGCAATCTCGTCAACCACTACACCGCCGGCGGCGACCTCGAGCACGCCCAGCTCTTCACCAGCTTCGTGGACGAGTTCGAGGCCACGTTCGCCCGCGAGTCCGCCTGAAGTTCACCCCGCCGCCTGCCATTGCGAGGAGCGCAGCGA
>JANXLP010000197.1 GCA_025355125.1 Opitutaceae bacterium
CGCCCGCGGACTGCCCGCCGCTGTCTATCGCTCACCGTTCATCATGGGCGATTCCGCATCGGGCATCGTGGATGCCGAGAATCTCGTCGTGAAAATGCTCATCGGCTGCGTCCAGGGCGGCGCTTGGCCAGACCAGCACACGAATCTGGAAATGGTCGCCGTCAACGACCTCAGCCGGGCGATCGTCCACTTGGCGCAGGAGCCGGCCAATCACAGCCGCACGTTCCATCTCACCAGCCCCGAGCGGATGCGCTGGGCCGACATTGGCATTGCCGCACGCAGCTACGGCTACCCCATCGAATTGGTCCCCTACGAAGACTGGAAGCTCCGGCTCGCCGTGTTCGGACGGCGCAAAGGCAACGCCCTCCGCCCGCTGATCCGCTTCTTCATCAAAGTGACCTCGCGCGTCGGCGCACCGGTGCCGGAAATTTTCGCCCGTGTGCCGCGGCCGATTTTTGATTCGACCCTCACGCAGGCGGCCCTGGCCGAAGCGGGACTCGTGCCCGCGCCCATGAATCTCGCGAGGTTCGCCACCTACTTGGATTTTTTTGTGCAACAGGGCTGGCTGCCCACACCGGCCGAAATGCAGATGAACCATGAGGTCCTCCCCACCAAGCGCAGCGGCTCCAGCCCTCCCTACCCTGAGTGCGTGCCCCAAGCGTAAAGACGAAACTGGCCAGACACTGGTCGCGGCTGATCGCACGACGAGCGGCCGGTTGCAGGCAGTGATGTCGTCGAACCAGAATTCCTACCGATGATTCCGCGCAAGCAACTCGATGTGCGTTGGCGTGATCTCGGCTACGGGCTGCTGGCTTGCACCGGCCTCGCCTCGCCTCCTCCCGCGCACGACCGCACCGGGCGCCCGTTGCTCAGCACTCGGCCCGACAGTCTCGTGTGCCTGTCGGTGCGCAGCGGCTTTGATCTCTTGCTAACCGAACTGGCGTGGGCTCGCGGCGACGAGGTCATGGTGACGGCGATCACGATACCCGACATGAGTCGAATCCTCGACCACCACGGCCTGAAATCCGTGCCGGTTGATCTCGATCCGACTACCCTCGCCCCGGACGAAGGCGCCCTCGACCGCGCGGTCACGCCGCGAACCCGCGCCGTCCTCGTGGCGCACCTGTTCGGGGCGCGTATGCCCCTCGACCGGATCGTCGCCTGGGCACGTGGTCGGGGGCTGTTGGTGCTCGAGGATTGCGCCCAAGCGTGGGCCGCCGACGGCTTTGAAGGCCATGCCCAGAGCGATGTGCGGATGTTCAGTTTCGGCACGATCAAAACGGCGACCGCATTCGGCAGCGGCATTTTCCTCGTGAAAGACCCGGCCCTGCGCGCGCGGCTGGCCGCGCGACACGCGGCCTGGCCGGTCCAGCGGACCGGCGCCTACGCGCAACGCCTGCTTAAGTTCAGCGCCTTTACTCTTATTCAGGCGCCATGGAGCTACGGTCTGATCTTTCGTCTTATTAACTTTCTCGGTGGAAATGCCGACAGCTTCATCACGGCTTTCGGTCGCGGTTTCGCGGGTGACGGCTTTTTCAAACGGCTGCGCCACCAGCCCTGCGCCGCGTTACAGCTCATGCTCGCGCATCGGCTGGCGACCGCCAAAATCACCAGTGTCCAACGGCGCGCCGAAGCCGGCGAATTCATGCTGACGCAGCTCCTTAGTCTCCGGCCCTTGGGCGCACAGGCCGAGCAACGCACGCACTGGCTTTTCCCTCTGCGCGTGAAAAACGCCGAGGCCCTGCGCCCGGTGCTTTTGCGCGCCGGCTTCGACTCAACTTTGGTGAATTCCAGCCTGATCGCGTTGCCGGCTTGCGGAGACTGCGATGCGCCCAAGGCGCAGGCAGCGATGCGCGATGTGCTCTATGTGCCGGTCTATGCCGCTGTGGGAAAACGCCGCCTCTCCCGGCTGGCCACGCTGCTCAATCAGCACGCGCAGCCGTCGCCGTAGCCCCGCGCTTTTCGGCGATGAGCGCGGCGATACGGTTCACCGTCCACGGCTCAAAGAAATCCTCATACTCGAGCCGCACGCCGAATTCCCCTTCGAGTAATCCCTGCAACTCGACCGCGCGCAGTGAACTCATCCCCTGTTGCAGCAGCGGCCGCGACGGGTCGAGCGTGCCGGGGGCCAGCGCGAGGATGCGCGCGATGCCTTCGCGCAAGCGGGCAAATTCCTCGGCCGGCAACGCCGCGTCACCCGCGTCGATTGGCGCGATCGGCACCTGCGCCCCGGCGGCGCCCGTGGTGAGATAGGCATCGAGCCGACCAGCCAAGTAAAGCTCGCGCGCGCGCCGCCGCTGGATCTTGCCGCTGCTGGTTTTGGGCAGGCTGGCGAAACGCACGAGCGCGCAATGCGCCACGTCGAGCTGGTGCTCCGCACTGATTTTTGCCCGCAGCGCCGCCGCCACCGCACCGAAGTCCGCCTCGCGGTGTTGAAGATTGATCTCATGCACCACGGCCAGCGATTCGCCTTCATCCGTGATGACCGCAAACGCTGCGCCCGCCGCATCCACCAGCGCGGGATGCGCCGATTGCGCGGTGAGCTCGATATCCTGCGGGTAGTGGTTCGTGCCACCGATGATAATAAGATCTTTGCGCCGGCCCGTGATGAAAAGCTGGGCGTCGTGCAAAAACCCGAGATCGCCGGTGCGCAGAAACGGTCCCGCGCCATCGGGCCGCGTGCGGGCGCGAAAGATTTCCTCCGTCGCCTCCGGGTTCGCCCAGTAGCCCCGCGCCACACTCGGGCCCGACACCCAGATCTCACCCACCTCGGCCGGCGCGCAAATCCGGCGCGTATCGGGATCGACGATCAGCACCTCCTGTCCACCGAGCACGGTGCCGGAACCCACCAGCCGCACGGTGGACGCCGCGTCCGCCGCAGGTTGCACGCGATGTTGCAACAAAGCCTCGCGATCAAAGCCCGCGATCATCGCCCCGCGTCCGCGCGGTTGTGCACTGACGACGAGCGTGGCCTCGGCCAATCCGTAACCCGGACACATCGCCCCGACCGAGAAACCGCAGGGCCCAAACGTTCTCGCGAACCGCTCCAGCGTGCCCGCCCGGATGGGCTCGGCACCGTTGAACGCCGTTTTCCAGCAGCTGAGATCAAGGCCGGCGACAATGTCCGGCGTGGCCCGGGCGGCACACAGGTCGTAGGCGAAATTCGGCGCGGCCGAAGAGGTCGCCCGGAAATGCGAAATCGCCCGCAGCCAACCGAGTGGATCGCTCAGGAAAACCTGCGGCGTCATGATGATTTCCGTCACGCCGTGATGCACGGCCGTGAGCAGATTGCCGATCAGGCCGAGATCATGAAACGGCGGCAGCCAGCTCAATCCCAGCACATCGGTCGCGTTCATGCCGAAGGGCTCCGCAATCAGCCCGATGTTGTGCTCCAGGCTGCCATGCGTAACGACCACGCCTTTCGGATCCGCCGTGGAGCCCGACGTGTATTGTAGGAATGCCGGCGTGCCCGCATCCACATAGGGCAGATCCCAAGTTTCCGGTGCGCCGTCCTCGCCTTGCGGCGAGAGCCATGTGAGCTCGAGTTCGCGCAACAACTCCGGTGCGAGCGTCGCCTCCACCTGCCGGCGCACTTCTGCGTTCGCCAGGGCGAAACGTGCAGCCGAATTCCGCGCTACCGTGGCGAAACGCTCGGGCGGACGGTTGCGGCGCGGCGGGTAGATCGGCACAGCGATCGCCCCTGCATAAAGGCAGCCGAGAAACCCGACGATATAGTCGGGCCCGGGTGGCAACACGAGCAGCACGCGGTTGCCCTCGGCATGGCGGGAGCGCAGCGCCTGCGCGACGCGCAGTGCGCGGCCGCGCAGCTCCGCGTAGGTGAGATCGTCGGTCGAGAAATCCGGACCCTTGATGAAACGAAATGCGGCGGCGGTGGGTTTCGCCACGGCATGAAGATCCAGTTGCCGCATGAGGGTCTGCGGCGGACGTGGGATCGGAATGCGGGCGGCCATAGAGTTTCAGCAAGCGCGGAGGCCTGCGCCGATTCGAGGCAAAAGCACCGGGCCGGATTAACGCTGGAGTTTTTATTTCACCGTCGCAGGTTTCTGCCTCGGTTCACCCGCATCGAACATCGCATGACCCAGATACCCGAGAAGACGTCCGAAGAACGGCTGCGCGAAAAGCTCGAAGCTTTTCCCGTGGAATTCCAAAACCTCGTGCTTGCGCACAAAGCCGCGCCTTCACCCGCCACTCTCTCAGAGATCGTGCTCGGGGTGATCCAGCACCACAGTGGCGATGTCTTCACCGCCAAGTTCGCCGAGAAAGGCGACGCGTTGCTCCTGGTTGAAGATCTCGGGTTCGACTCGCTCACGCTCGTGGAAATCTCGTTTCACGCCGAGGAATTCCTCGGCTACATCATCCAGATCGAAGATTTCGCGCACATAAAGACCCTCGGTGATTTGCAGGGCTTCCTGCGCAAGAAACTCTTTCCGGAGGCGGCGGCCACCGCCTGACCCTGCATTCCTCCCATGGCGCAACGGCATCGCGTGGCAGTCACCGGGCTCGGATTCATCACGAGCATTGGCAATGATGCTGCTTCCGTGGAGGCCAGCCTCCGTAGCCTGCGCTCCGGCATCGCTCCTTTCGACTTTGCCGATCCCGGCCGGGCGGTTGCCGTCAAAGTTGCCGGCACGATCAAAGAGTTCGACACCCGCTCTCCCTACTGGAGCAAGTGGACGTATCCCGCGCGCTACCGGTTTGCCCCCGCCGCCCTCCGCGCGCTCCCACCCCACGGGCTTTATGCCCTGTGCGCGATGGAGCAGGCACTGGCCGACGCCCGGTTGACGCCGGCACTCGTCGGCGCCGATGACACCGCACTCTTCAGTTGCTCGGCGGGTTCGCCGTTTCTGATGCGGCACTATCTCAACACCCTCCACGACGCACCCGACATGCGCGGCAGCCCGATGGGGGTAGTGAGCTCGATCAGCGGCACGCTCAATTTTAACCTCGGCACGCACTACAAGATTCGCGGCGGCAATTGCGGGTTTGTCTCCGCGTGCGCCTCGTCGTCGCACGCCTTGGGCTACGCCTCCGATGAGATCGCCAGCGGCCGGTTCAGTCGCGTCATCGTCGTCGGCGCCGAGGAACCAAACACCGATGCGCTCATTCCGTTCATGAGCATGAAAGCCCTGTCCGCCTGCGCCGATGCGAGCGTGGCCTCGCGTCCTTTCGACCGGCAACGCGATGGGTTTGTCGGCAGCGGCGGCGCGACCGTCGTTATCCTCGAATCGTCCGAATCGGCCGCCGCGCGCGAAGCGCCGATCTACGCCGAACTCCTCGGTTGGGGCCAGTCCTCGGATGGATTCAACGTCGCCATGCCGCAACCCGAGGGCGAAGGCCTTGTGCGCGCGATTCACCGCACTCTGCGGGCCTGTGAACTCACTCCGAAAAACATCGGCTACGTCAACGCGCACGCCACCTCGACCCCGCAGGGAGACCGCGCCGAAGCCGTCGCCTTGAATGAAGTTTTCACCAAGACGGGAGCCCATCCCGTCGTCAGCAGCACCAAGGGTCTGACCGGCCATCCGCTCTCGATGTCGGGCGCGATGGAAGCCGCGTTTTGCGCGCTGGCGTTGCGCGGCGGTTTCGTGCCTGGAAACGCAAATCTCACCGAGCCCGACCCGGCTTGCGAAGGACTCACTCTCCCGCGCACGACCCTCGCGCAGTCGCCGGGAATCGTGCTGAGCAACAGCTGCGGTTTCGGCGGCAGCAACGTCGTCCTCGCCTTCGCGCCATGGTCGCCGTGAATGCCACCGTCGGCGTCGCGCACGTGCGTGAAATCGACGTTACAGATCGGCGGGATGTGCGGCGTTTCATCGAGTTCCCGTTTCAACTCTATCGCGACATCCCCCAGTGGACTCCGCCCATCCAGCTCGAGATGCAGGAGCTGATGGACCCGAGGAAGAACGCGTTTTTCGTCCACTCCACCGGCGGATTTTTCCTGGCCGAACGCGACGGCGCGGTCGTCGGCCGCATCGCCGCCTTGCGCCAGCGTTTTTACAACGAGACGCACCAGAACGACACCGCGTTCTTCTACTGGTTTGAGTCCATCGACGACCAGCAGGTCGCCTCGGCATTGCTCGACGCCGCACAAACGTGGGCCGCCGCCCGGGGCCTCCGGCGGATGCTTGGGCCCATCGGTTTCACCCAACCCGATCCGCCGGGAATTCTCGTGCGGGGTTTTGAGCACGAGGGCACGATGAACGTCCCGTGGCACTTCCCTCATTATGAGCGGTTGATCACCGACGCGGGCCTCGTCGCTCATGCCGATTATCTATCGGGATATTTCGACCGCAGCATGGCGTTCCCCGTGGAACTCGCCACCCACGCTGCGACCGCCGTCCAGCGCGGCGGCTACACGATAAAAAAGTTCAAAAACAACGCCGAGATGCGCGCCTGGGTGCCTCAGTTTTTCCGCACCTACCTCGACGCCTTCGCCACCGTGCCGGATTTCTTCGCCATGAGCGCCAGGGAATTCGAAGTGCTCGTGGACAAGATGCTCATGGTGGCCGATCCCGCAGTGATCAAACTCGTGCTCGACGGTGAAGATGTGCTCGGGTTTTTGCTCTCCTTCCGCGACATCACGCCCGGCTTGCGCCGGAGCCGCGGCCGGCTCCTGCCGTTTGGCTGGTGGCATCTTTTGCGCAGCCGTGCAAAATCCCGGCAGTGCAACGTCATCGCGCTCGGCGTGCTCCCCGGCCGCCAAAAGGGCGGTGCCAATCTCGCCCTGCTCGCCGAGCTGCTCAAGACCCTGCGCGACTCCAATTATGACCGCGCCGAAATCGTGCAGATCGTAAGCGGCAACCTCAACACCCACGGCGACATGACCCGCCTGGGCGCCAAGTGGGACAAATGCCACCGCGTTTACCGGCGCGAATTTCCCCGCCCCGTCGCGGGCCACGCCACGTGAGCACGCCTGGCCGATTTTTTGCGAACTTCAGCGCGGACGTTGAGCAGGATTGTCCGCCTTACCTCAGCACCACCCGGGGCATGACCGAGGGGCTGCCACGCCTGCTCGATCTCCTCGGCGAATTGCAGGTGCGCGGCACATTTTTCACCACCGGCGAGATGGCCCGGCGTTTCCCGGATGTGATTCAACGGCTAGTGCGCGAGGGCCATGAACTCGCCTGCCACGGCGACCTGCACCGCGATTTCACCACGCTCAGCCCCGCCGAGGCCGAGGCGGAGCTGCGCACCTCCCTCGCCACGCTGCGCGCCTTCGCCCCGGTCGTGAGTTTTCGTGCGCCCTACCTGCGATTCCCCGCCGACTACCTCCCCTTGCTCGTGGCGCAAGGGGTGCGGATCGATTCCTCCCTCGCCCGCTACAAATTCGGCCCGCATCACCGCGCGGCCCCGGTTCCCGCCGGGCTCATGCGCTTGCCGGCTTCCGCCACCTCCTCCGTGTTGAGGCTCCCCGCTGTCATGCGCCGCCCGTGGCTCAACGCACTCGCCCCGCCCTTGCTGATCTTCGCGCATCCGTGGGAGGCGGTGGACTTCCGACGGTCGGATCTCCGTCTCGACTGTCGTTTTCGCACCGGCGCGCCGGCCCTGGCGGCGTGGCGGGAAACGCTCACCGACTTGCTCGCTACTGGAGCCGAATTTTCCCGACTCGATGAGCGCATCGGACCCTCGGAATGAAAACATCGTCAAATTTCGATTTCAGCCATTGACCGGCTGTGCGGCGCATTTCACAAACACGCCCGGTTTCGCTCCTCCAGCCGTAAGCTTTTCACTGATCGTCGCATGATTAATTCCCGCACCCCGGGCTCAGGTTTTCCCGCGATTGCGTTGGCTTGCCTGCTCACGGCTTCCTCCGCCTTCGCCCAGGAACCTATCGCCCCACCTCCGCAGCCCGCCAAAATCACGTTGAGCGATGCGGTCTCCGCCACCCTCAGCCAGCAACCCGGCGTTCAGATCACGAAACAACAGGTGCTCCAGCGTCAGGGCGATTTGCAGAGCACGAGCGGGCAATTCGATTGGACCTTAGGCAGCTTTTACTCCCGGGAAGTCGCGCGCACTCCTACCGGCTTGGCTCCGTTTTTGCCTCAGGTGGAGCAAGCCGACATCGCGATTTACAGCGCCGGCATCGCCAAGCAATTCCGCAACGGCGTTTCCATCACGCCGCAGGTTTCCGTCGTCGATGCCCGCGACAATCTCTCCAGCCCGGCCCCCATCAGCCAATCCAAGCTCTCGCTAAAGATCACCGTGCCCCTCCTGCGCGGTTTGGGTAACAAAAACACCGGCGCCCAGGAAATCGCCGCGCGCAATGCGTCGGAAGCGCAGGAAAAATTGGCCCGCTTCCAACTGGAGCAAATCGTCTTCCAGACCGTCTCCGCTTACTGGAACTGCCTCGCGGCCCGATCCAATCTTGAAATTGTGAGCGACGCGGCGAAGCGCGCGGAACAGATTTTCGGCCTCGTTGATACGCTCTCCAAAGGCGGCGAGCTCGACAGCGCCACCCGCGATCAGGCCCGAGCCCTCGTCTCAAGCAAACAGGGCCAGCGCGAAGAAGCTGAACTCACCTATTTCCAAAGCCGCCAGGCCCTCGCACTAGCCATCGGGATCGGCATGAAAGAAATGCTCAACACGCCCGGCGTGGCCGATAATTTCCCAACCGTGATCAACCTCGCGTCCATCCGCCCGGCGGTGAACGAAAAATACGTGAGCGAGGCCCTCGCGCGGCGCGGCGATTATCTGGCGTCCAATCTCAGCGTCGAAGCCCAGAAGGCGCTTCTCCATCAGGCGATGAACAACCTCAAGCCGCGCCTAGACCTCGAGCTCACCGCGGGCTACGCCGGCTACGACAACCGCGCCAATCGGTTCCGCCCTTCCTACTCGGTCAGCAACAATCTCACCGGCGGTAATATCCTCGCCGCCTTCACCCTCGAGTGGCCGGTCGCCAACAATTACGCCCGCGGCGCCGTGGTCAGCCAGCGCGGGCGCACCGAAGAGGCGAAGCTCAACACCTCCCAGGCCGCCAACGGCATCACCGCCAACGTGCTCGTCGCGTTGGAAACCCTGCGCAAAACCGTCGCCGAATACGCGCTCAGCTCCGAAGCCGTGGCCACCTACAAACGCGCCGTCAGCCAGACCAGTGAAAAGATGAAAGCCGGCGAGGCCTCCCTCACCGAACTCATCGACATGGAAGACCGCTACGCCAGCGCCCGCCAGGTGCAGATCGAAAACATCCGCAAATACACCGTCACCCTCGCGCAATTGCGCCTGCTCACCGGCACGCTCGCCGATAACGTGGACCATCACGCTGTCTTCGAGGTGCGAAATTTCACCGAAGTGCCCTTCACTCCCTAATCGCTCCTTCCGACATGAAACTTCCTTTGTCTCTCCGTGCGTCGGTCCTCTTCGCTTCGCTCGCGCTCTTCGCCTCCCCGCTCGCCGCCAAGATCGGCGCTCTCGGCCACATTATCCCAGCCGGCGATCTCCTTACCCTCGCCAACCCCGGCGATGCGGTCGGCTCTGTGGCCGTCAAGGAAGGCGATCTCGTCGAGTCAGGTGCGCCTCTCATTGTTTTCCGCAGCCAGCAGGCGGCGGAGAACGACGTTAAACTCGCGGAGCTTTCACTGCGCGAAGCCGCCGATCTGGGCAAACTCTCGCTGGAGTCCCTGGAGATGAAGACCGAGATCGCGAAAAAGGACTACGAGTTCGCCCGCCAGCGTTACGAACGTTTCAGCAAACTCGGCGGCGAGGAACTCTCCGCGCAGCAGATGGAGGTCCGCGCCTACCAGATGAGCATCACCGATCTCGCCTACAAGGCCGCGCAAAAAGATCTCCAGCGCAGCCGTGATGATCGTGAGCTGAAGATCACCCGCGCCCAGACGCAGCTCAGCATGGCGCAGGAGAAACTCGCCCGCACCACGTTGCGCGCGCCCGCGAAGCTGACCGTAGTGAAACTTAACGCCACCGTGGGCGGCGGCGGCGCCACGGTCACCCTCGCAAATCTCGCGGAGATGCACGTCGTCACTGAGGTGTTTGCCGGCGACCTGCCGACTTTGAAGATCGGTCAGGTTGCGACGGTCACCAGCTCCGCCCTCCCCGGCCCGATCAAGGGGAAGGTCGTGAGCATCAGCTCAATCATCACCGGCCGCGCCAAAGTCGCCGAAGTGCTCGTGCGGCTCGACGATCCCGCCGCCGCCACGAAACTCATCAATCTCGAGGTCAACGTCTCGATCGAAAACTGACCGTGCCGCCTTTGCGACCGCACGCCCACCGCCCATGAGGATTTCGCTGGCGTGGCACAACACCCTGCAGAACAAGAAGCGCACGTTTGCGGCGGTGGCCGGCATTACCTTTTCCGTGCTGCTCGTCTTCATGCAGCTCGGCTTCCTGCAGACGGCGCGCACCAACTCCACCATCGTCTATAACTATTTCGACTTCGATCTGGTGATCGTCTCATCCCGGTTCGAGTCGATGGAGTCGGCCCATTTGTTCGACAGCGCGCGCCTCTTGCAGGCCCGCGTCGTCCCCGGCGTGGCGGAGGCGGGCATTCTCAACTACGGCCGCAGCCGCTGGCGCGATCCCGAGAACAAGAACAAGGGCTCCTCCTGCATGATGATCGGTTTCGATCTGAACCCCGCGTTCATCCGCAGCCCCGAGCACCGCGCGAAGCTCCCGTTGTTGACCCGGCGCGACACCGTGATGCTCGATAGTTTTTCGCATCCCGACTACGGCGTCCAACGCATCGGCAAGGAAGTCCTCATCAATCAGAGCACAGTCAGCATCGCGGCGGTTTACGAAATGGGCGTGGGCTTTCAGGCCGAGGGCTCGGTCATCGTGAGCACCGAAACCTTTGCCGCCATCCGCCGCCAGGGCCTGCGCGATCTCACCTTCGGCCTCATCAAGGCCACGCCGGGCACGGACATCCTGGAGCTAAAAACGCGGCTCACCAAAAGCCTGCCGCAGGACGTGATCGTTTTCACCAAAACCGAATTGGTCGAGCGTGAGCGCAACTACTACGTCAACGTGAAGCCCATCGGCATCATGTTCCGCGCCGGCGCCTTTGTGGCGTTCTGCGTCGGCGGCGTCATCCTTTATCAGGTGCTCGCCAGCGAGATTTCGAACCGCCTGCGCGAACTCGCCACGCTCAAGGCCGTGGGCTTCACCGTGCCCTACGTTTACGGCGTCGGCGTGCAGCAGGCCCTGCTCTTCGCGTCGATGAGCTATGGCCCGGCGTTCATTTTCAGCCTCATCACGTTCAAGCTCGTTTACTGGGCGAGCCACATCCCGATGTTCATGACGTGGTCACTGGCCCTCACCGTGCTCGGGCTCTCGGTCACGATGACCTCGGTCTCCAGCGTGCTCGCGCTGCAAAAGGTGAAACGCGCGGACCCCGCGGATCTTTTCTGAGATGAAAATGATCCACCGCATTCCGGTTGCCTGGTGCATGCTCGTGCATCGTAAGGGCCGCTTCGTGCTCTCGATGCTCGGCATCGCGTTCTCCGTCGTGATCATGTTCATGGAGATCGGCTTCTTTAACGGCATCAACGACAGCCAGGCCCGCCTGCCGACTTTCCTCAACGCCGACCTCGTGCTGCTTCACAAGGGCCGCACCACCCTCCTCGAAGGTGACCAACTCAACCGCGTGAGGATGCAGCAGGCGCTGGCCTTCGACGGCGTGGTCACCGCGGTCCCTCTTTACGAAGGCAACCAGCTCATCGCCAATCCCCAGACCGGCCTCTTGCAAGCCGTCGCCGTGCTCGCTTTCCCGCCGCACACTCAACCGCTGAAACTCAAGGAGCTGGTCGCATACGCCGACCTGCTCGCGATCAAGGGAAACATTCTCTTCGACCGCAAATCCCGCGACCTCTACGGCACGATCACCGCCGGCACGCCGCTCAATGTCGGCGGCCAGAGCAACACCGTGGTCGGCCTCGTCGAGATCGGGCCCAGCATCAAATCCGACGGCTACATTCTCATGGGCGATCAGACTTGGGACGACTCGAAGAGTGGAGCGGAACTGGTTTCCATGGCCCTGCTCAAGGTGCGCCCCGGCACCGACCTCGCGGCGCTGAAAAAGAGACTTTCCGAAAAACTGTCCGAAGATGTGATCGTGCTGACCCCCGAGGAAATCCGTCAGCGCGAGGTGGATTTCACCGCCAATGCGACTCCGGCGGGTGGCGTTTTCGCCATCGGCCTCGTGATCGGTTTCCTTATCGGCATGATCATCTGCTACCAGATTCTCTTCAACGAAATCAGCGATAACATGCCCCAGTATGCCACCGTCAAAGCCGTCGGTTTCTCAAAATCCTACCTGACGTTGCTGGTGATGCAGCAGGCCGTGTTGCTGGCGATTTTCGGGTTTATCCCCGGCCTGGGTGGCGGTGCATTGCTCTACTATTTCATCGAACACTCTACCGGTATTTTGATGTTCATCTCCGTGCCGCGCGGCGCGCTCATCTTCGTCCTCACCCTCTTCATGTGCGTCGCCTCCGGTATGCTCGCTGTCCAAAAAGTGCTCCGCGCTGATCCTGCGGAAGTGTTTTAACTCCCGTCCCACCTCCCACCATGAGCGATTTCCCTCCAGCCTCCTCTTCCAGCGGTTCCACCGCCGCGCCGTTCATGCTGGATCGCTCCAAGCTGGTCCCGACGGTGGATATCCAAGACGTGTCCCATTTCTACGGGGAGGGCGAAGGCCGCAAGCAGGTGATCTTCGACAACAATCTCACCATTTATCCCGGCGAGATCGTCATCATGACCGGCCCTTCGGGTTCGGGCAAAACCACGTTGCTCACCCTCATCGGCGCGCTGCGTTCCCTCCAGCAAGGCAGCCTAAAAGTTCTCGGCAAGGAACTCCGCGGTCTCAGCACCGCCGAACAAGTCAAAGTCCGCCGCAATATCGGTTTCATTTTCCAGGCGCACAATCTCTTCGACTCGCTCACCGCCTACCAAAACGTCCGCCTCACCACCGAGCTGCACGACTACACGCCCGAGCAACGTCATCAGCTACCGATCAACATGCTGACGGATCTCGGCCTGAAGGAGCGCCTCCACTACAAGCCCGCCAATCTTTCCGGCGGCCAGCGCCAGCGCGTCGCCATCGGCCGCGCCCTCGTCAACCAGCCCAAGCTCGTCCTCGCCGACGAGCCCACCGCCGCGCTCGACAAGGACACCGGCCGCCAAGTCGTCACGCTCCTCCAGCACATGGCCAAATCGCAGGGCTCCGCGATCATGATCGTGACCCACGACAACCGCATCCTCGATGTCGCCGACCGCATCGTGAACATGGTGGACGGTTACATCGTCTCGAACATCGAGGTCGCCGAGAACATCGCCATCTGCAAATTCCTCAGCAAGTGCTCGGTCTTCGAAGGCGCCTCACCCAATCTCCTCAGCGAGATCGCCGGCAAGATGAAGCGTGAAAAACATCCTTTCGGCACCCCCATCATTAAGCAGGGCGATCTCGGCGATAAATTCTACGTCGTGCGCAATGGCCGCGTGGAAATCAGCAAGTCCAAGGACGGTCGCACCGACACCGTGGTGCACCTCGGGCCCGGCGCTTTCTTCGGCGAACTCGCGCTGCTGCGCAACGAACCGCGCGCCGCCACCGTCACCGCGACCGAGCCCGTCGAGGTCCTCACCCTCTCGAAAGAGGTCTTCCTCGAAGTGCGTAAAAACCTCGGCACCTTCGAAGAACAGCTCCGCAAGGCCACCTTCGGCGGCCATTGAGACTCAGCGCGTGATCGCGCCGGCCGCAGACTGGGCGCGCCACGACACGCCAAAGTCGTCACCCGGCGAGCCTCCGCTTTCGCGCAGGAACGCAAAGACTTGCAGCGCCACAAAGAGATTAAGCACGAGCGCCGCGAGCAGCAGCTTTTCGTTCACGGCCGCCCAACGCGCTCCCCGCTGCAACGCCAGCGCCGCGAGCCAGACATAGGCCAGCGGAAACGTGATGAGCAGATAATGGCGGAACAGATTGAAGTCCGGCAACGACAGCAGCACGCCGTAACCGATCATTAGCGCATTCCGGAGAAACGCCGATTCCGAGGCACCCGCACCGAGTCCCGAGAGCCCCGTGCGCCAGTGTCCGCGTTCGCGCCAAAGCTCGGCAACCGCCAGCCCGAGAAACCACGCCAAGATTCCCAGCAAGCCCATCTCTGCCGCACCCACCAGCCACGTTTCGTGTCCTCTCCAAACGGGTCCACGCATCATCGGTAGCCAGTCGGTGCCGAAATTTTCCCTGAGCCCCAGACCAAATCCCTCCGTCGCCCACAGCCGCCAGAATTCTCCGCTAAACACGTGCCACAACTGCGGGGCCGCGCCCGCCGCATGTCCATCAAACCATGTCGCCCGCAGCCACGGCACCAACGTGAGCCCGCCGATAATCACTCCCACCGCAAGCCCACGCCCATGCACCGATTCGCGGCGAAACAACAGCGTCCAAAGCATGAGCGCGCCAAAAACGAAGAAGCCCGTCATGTGAATCTGGGCCGCGAGCAGACATAATCCAGCCCATCCGAAAGCGCCGAAAAATGTCCCGCGCCGCCACCACGCCATGAGCATGAGCACGCAGATCAGCGGCAACACACTCTGCGCCCAGATTTTCCGTTGCAGCAAAATCGCCGTAGGCGACAACGCCGCGAGGTTGAGCGCCCAGAGCCAGATCCTCCGTTCCGCCCCGGCGAAGCGCAGCGCGAAAATCCCCAGCGCCACCAGCGCCAAGCAGTTCACTCCCTGCACGACCCGCGCGAGGCCGACCGGCGTCGTCACCCCTGTGATCTTCGCCAATCCCACAAACACCCAAACGCTCAGCCCCGGATTGCGCACCCCGCCCGCGCCCGACGGCATCCCGAGTGCCGGCCACGGCTCGCTCACGCCCACCTGTTGCGACCGCGCAAACATGTAGGCCTCGTCCGCCTTGTATTCGATTTCCTGCGGCCATGCCAGTCGCAGCGCGCACCCCAACAACACAGCCGTCACGGTAATGCAGGTCAGAATCCGGCTGGAAAAAATCGTGGCAACAAGCGCGCGCAAAAGTGTCGCGAGTGCAGCTTTTGCCCCGGACTGCATCAATCGCAAAACGGCCGCGCACCCGACCGACCGGCTGATTGACACTCTGAAGGCAGGACGGCACCGAAATGAGGTGCCACCCGTCCTCCGAACCGTCCTCGGCCGGCTCAACCTTACCCTTCTCGGCATCGGCATCTTTTGCGCGACGTTTTGGTTCACAGACCAGACGATCAACCCGCATCCCGTGGCGCCCGGCATCGCTGCGAAAGACGTGACCGCCCGCCGCGCCGCCAACCCGCACCGCCCCCGGATTTTCATCTATATCATCGATTCGCTCCGCTATGAGACGGCCGTCAATTCCGCCGTCATGCCGCACTTGCAGGCCTTCGCCGCCGAGGGTGCGCGCGCCAAAGTCCTGAGCGGATTCAACTCTCTCACCTCGACCGCGCTGCGCAACGCCTTCACCGGACACGAAAACACGACCGTCATGGCGGTGGTCACGAATTTCCTGAAGACCGACGCCGGCGTGGAATCGATTTTCCATCAGATGGCACTCCAAGGCATCACCACGGCCGCCTATTCGCAGGGGTTTTTCCGCCAGTTCGGCAGCGGTATCGCGTTTGAAGCAGAAGTGCCCGGTCGTTCATCTTACGATACAGAGGAGAAAAACGTGTTTGCGGGCGTCGAAGCTTTGCGACGAGGAGACTATGACGTCGTCGTCGGCCACATCGCTTACACCGATTACGCCGCGCACATCTACGGCATCGGTCGCAAAGAATACCGCGAAGTCTTCGCACGCGCAGATGGATTGATCCCGCGCATCCGCGAGCGCTTACCCGCCGGAGCCACCTTGGTCGTGATGGGCGATCACGGTCACGACGCCACTGGCAAACACATCTACGGCATGGATGTCCCCACGTTTCTGGCGTATGTCGGCCCACCTTTTCGGCGCGGGGTCGATCTCGGGACCGTAAGTCTGACCAGTCACCGCTATCTTCTCAGCGAGGCCGCCGGAGTTCCGCTCAAAACCGAAGGCTACGCCGGAGAAGTTCTGCCGGCCGCGCTCAGCCGGGAGGCCAATCATCTGCCCGCGCTGCTTTCCGAATTGTTGGGAGCCCGCAGCGGCAGCACGTGGTCGGGCAGCATCTGGATTTATATCAGCGCGCTTTCCGCCCTTTGGCTAAATCTGGTTTTCTCCGGCTACAGTCCGTTGAATTTCTCCGGAGGCCGCGCCGCCGTGTTGTGGCTGGGCATGGCACCGCTGCTCGGCTCCGGCACCACCCAGTGGATCGCGGAGGCCCTCGCCATCGGCATCATCTTCCTGGTTGGCGCCCGTGGCTCCACCTGGCGGCAAATCGCACTATGGGTCGCCCTGCCCACTTTGGTCATTCTGCTTTTTCACAGTTGGGGTCGGGTGTTGGTCGCCGTGCGTCCGTGGGCGCAGGAGCTTTCCTACCCCACATTGGCGGCGGGGTGGATGGTCGCCGCCGTGATCGGCGCACTCCTGGCCACGCGTGCACGGCGCGCCTGGGTCATGTCCGTCGTTCTGGCCGTGCCCGGATTACTGTTCCATCCGACCAACTATCCTTACGGATTTTCCGGCACCGTAACGCCTCTGGTATTTTGCTGGTTCATTTTTTTCGCGGTAGCGGCGGTTCGCGACGGCGCTTTGCGCCAGTCCGATGGAGCGGTCAACTGGCCGTCGGTGCGACGGCTCGGATTTGCCGGCCTGATTGTTTTTCTACTGCTGCAACCCTTCGCCGCGACCGAGGCCCAGTCCGGCTACTTCGTGCGCTGGCGCGCACTACTGCCCACTGCGTGGAGCGCCAACAATCTCCTCGCTCTCGTGTGGCTGGCCTTCCTGGCAAAGGCCGTGATTTTCTTCCCGCGCTGGCCGGGTATCGCCCGCGTTTGCTTCGGAGGTGTGCTGATTCTGTTGCTCGTGGCCACGGAGGGTCAGCTCTGGCCGATGACCAATCCGCGCTGGATGCTGATGTTGGGGGCGCTGGCTGCCGCCTGGTGGTTCGACAAACCGGGACGTGCCATGCTCGGCACGGCATTTCTTTTCACTCTCTACTACTACTGCATCTGGCTGACTCCGCGGAACTACCTCGAAATCGGATGCATGATCGCCGCGCTGGTCATGTGCGCCCGCCTGACAACCTGGTTTCCCCAGCCGGAACTGGCGCGTTTCGACGGTGTGGTCCTGGGCCTGCTGGGGCTATTGGTCAGCGGCTGGGCCTTTGCGCGCTGGACGGTGAGCGAGGTGGAGTGGCACGTGATTTACCAGTGGTTCGACGCGCAAATCGTCGAGAAAAAGGTCGCGCTCTTCCTGCCGTTTATCGCGCTCAAATTTCTCGCCCCATGGTTCCTCATCGTAAAAGTCCTGCGCGCTGAATTTGCCACGCGGATCGATTTCGCAGCCAACGGCATTCTCCTCTTTTTTTCCCTGAAAATGATCAGCCTGTTGGCGATCAACAACGGCCTCGGCGGAGCCGATACCTTCAACCGCAGTTATCTCGAGGGCGCGTGCGTGAGCGGT
>JANXLP010000232.1 GCA_025355125.1 Opitutaceae bacterium
GCTACCACATGACGATCAACGATGTGGCCGCCACCGTGCTGATCCAGGATTCCTCGCTGGCCTCCGATCCCGTCACGAACGGTTACATCGGTGAGAGTGGGAGCTCCGGCAGCATTTCGACCACACGCAGCCAGTTTCCCACCCCGCCGGCGAAGTTTCTCGAAGCCACCGAGGATCCCGCGCGGCAGTGGTCGTTGTTTGCTGGGGATGCCACCTCCGCCTACCAGTATGCATTCGAAGGTTCCAGCGTCGATACGGGCCTCCGCATCTCCTCTTTCTACTACGGAGACGCTCTGGCTCAAACGTATGCCGACTACAATCCGGTGGCCGATACCGCAACCCTCAAGCTCGGCAACCTGGCCTACAATCCGGTCCAGTATGCCTTGCGCTCGGTTCTGACCGTGCGCGGTGCCAAACCTTACGTGCTCGTCATCGACGACATCACCGCTGACGGCACCACCCCGCGCAACTACCGCTGGAATATGTCCGCCGCAGTGGGATTCGGCGGCTCCGGCGGTCGCTTCGTCGACAAAAACGGCAACGAGACTTTTTCCTCGCTCCGCATGCAAACCGGCGCCACCGCCACCCAGGCGGTCCTTTTCCATGACAAGGATGAGGCGGCGGGTCCGCGCCTGCTCGTGCGCGACATCAGTGAACAGGCCTCCACTGGCCAACCCGCGATCTTCCTGGATACCCGGCCGATTTCGAACAACCCCGCTGGCTATAATCTCTCCTACGGGTTCGATAACAATTTCCAGGCCTATAGCTACCTCCCCACCAACCGCCTGCTCATCACCCGGGCAAACGTTGTTTCTCCCAAGTATAAGGTCCTGCTTTTCCCGCACCAGTCTGGAGAAAATTTACCGCTGACCACTTGGAACGCCGACCAGACGGTTGCCTCCATCGACCTGCGCAATGGCTTCACTGACCAGCTTAGCTTTGATTCCACCGCAGCCGACCAGCGCACCCGCGTGCGCGCGTTGGTCCGCACCCAATCCGGCCGAGTCGCGCCCACGCTCAACTTGCCGGCCAACCTCATCCTCTCCGCCAGCGCGGCCACCCCGGCGTTCACCGGCCAGCCCGGCGCGGTCGGCACTTTTAACGTCACCGCCACTGACGACACCGGCGCAGTGCTGACGCCTGCCATCAGCTCGCCATCCGGCACGGTTTTCCCCATTGGCGTCAACCCGGTCTTCGTCACCGCCACCGACAGCCGCGGTCAAATCACGTCGCGCCAGTTCACCGTCACCGTGGTGCCCGCCGCGCTCGGCATCAACGTCACCTCCGTCACCAATCTGCCGGGCGGAGCAGCGGGCATCACCCTCGGCTGGCGGGGCTTCGACGGCGCCACCGCCTACAGCGTGAAACGCGCAACCTCGCCCGGCGGTCCCTACACGGTGGTGTCTGATCGGCAGACCGGCACCGCGTTCACCGACAGCGGACTCGCCAGCACCAGTTATTATTACGTCGTCACCGCCTGGTTAAATGCCCTTGAAGGTCCGCCCAGCGCCGAGCTCGCCCTCGCCGGCGACGCCGCGCCCTTCACCGGACAGCTTATCGGCAACGCCGCGGCAGGTTACGGTTTTTACCGGCAAGGCAGCTCGTATCTTCTCACGTTTACGGGCGGGCAGATTGGCAACTACAGCGATCAGATGTCCTTCGTTTCCATTCCGTGGAACGGCGATGGCACGTTCACGACTCGACTCGTTTCCGTCTCCGGCGAAGGCGGTGACGTCAGCGCCTTCGGCTCCTATGGAATCGTGATGCGGCAAAGCACCGCCGCCAACGGGTTGATGGCAGCGTCGGCCTACAATACCTATGTGAACCCCTTGGCGTTGACTTGGCGCGCGACTAACGGAGCCAACGCCTCTTCGGCCGGGCCTTTCGGCTACACCAACCTGGCGACGCCGATCTGGCTGCGACTCGTGCGCTCCGGCAGCACCCTGACCGCGTTCTATTCCTACAATGGCCAGACTTGGACGCAGACCGCCGCTCCGGCGACGGTGAGTTTTAGTGGCCCCACCTTGGTGGGACTTGCCGGTGGCGGCCAAAATGCTACGCGCACCAGCGTCGTGTTCGACAATGTCGTGTTCCTCAGTCCGCCGCGCTGCGCCGTCCAGCCCGGTGCGATCGCCCTCACGTGGGACGGATCTCCCTCGCTCGTTTATAGTGTGCAACGCGCAACATCCGCCGCCGGCCCGTTTGTGACCGTTGCCAGCGGCCTGAGCACGCCCGCATTCACCGACGCTAACATCGGCACCGGAGTTACCTATTACTACACCGTCTCGACGACGGGCCCCCTTGGCGGCGACACGCTCAGCCCGGCCGTCTCGGTTTTTTATCCGAACCCGGTCGTCGCGCCAACCGGCCTCGTGCTCAGCCCCGCAGTGGGCCAACTCACGCTCACGTGGAACGCAGGTCCCGCCGACACCACGCCCACGTATGCCGTGCAGCGCGCCACCTCGGCGGCCGGGCCTTTTAGCACGTTGGCCAGCGGCCTTACCTCGCCGACGTATGTGGACACGGGCGCGACCTTCGCCAGCGGCACGACCTACTTCTACCGCATCGTGGCCGACAACGGCCTCGGCCCCGCCACCTCCGCCTCCGCCAGCGCCAGTTCGCTCGCCGGCACCTTCACCAAAGCCAACAACATCACGGCCCTCGATTCCGGCACCTCGTGGTCGCCCACCGCCGTGCCCAGTATCGCCGACAATGCGCTCTGGACCGGCACCTACACCAGCGGTGTCATCGGCATCGGCGCGGGCCTGAGCGTGAATCAGCTCCAACTCACCAGCCCTTCGCAGGGGATCACCCTTAACGCCGGCACCGGCCCGCTCACGCTCGGCGCGGGCGGGCTCGACCTCTCCGCCGCCACGCAAAACCTCACCGTCAACGCGCCCGTCACTTTGGCCGCCTCCCAGAGTTGGACGGTCAACACCAGCCGCACCGCAACGGTCAACGCAGGCATCTCCGAGAGCGGCGGCGCGCGCACACTCACGAAGGCCGGCACCGGCACCCTGGTTCTAGCGGACGCCAATACCTTCACCGGCGGACTCAACGTCACCGCCGGCACCGTCACTTTCGGCGGCACCGGCGTCGTCAACGCAACTGGCCTCACCGCCGATACTGCGACCGGGACGGTTACCTATGCGAACACGTCGGCGACGCCCAACTCGCTGCAGTTCGCGAGCGGTGCCAGCCTCGCGAAATTCACCCCAGGCGGCACGGCGGTTACACTCACCAACTCCGGCCCGGTTACCTTCGCGGTCTACGGTTACAACACCGCCTCGACGTGGACGACCACCTTCAGCGGCGGCACGTGGACGGTGGGCAACGCCGGAGTCAACGGCACTGGCTCCCAACTCAACGGAACGACCGTCATCACCAACGGAGCCGTCGTCAACGTGACGAGCGGGCGCTTCGGCGGTCACGGCACGTGGAAGGTCGGCGGAGCCGGTGGTCCTGGCACGCTCTCATTTCCCAGCATGACTTTGGAGAACGGTGCCAGCTACCCATTCAATCTCACGGTGGACAGCGGCGGCATCTACACCGGCACGGCGACCATCCTCAGTTTTAATCAAGCCATCACCACGGCGCAGAGTAATACAATCTCCGTAAACACGGGCGGCGCATTAACCTTGTCCGGCAACCTCCAACTCGGCGGGACTGCCGCGATGGGCGCGAACGGTGCTGAAACCGATACGCTTAACCTGAACGGCGGCAAACTCAGCATCAACGGCACGCTGCTCGCC
>JANXLP010000261.1 GCA_025355125.1 Opitutaceae bacterium
CCGTCCTTCTGGGCCGGCGCCGTGCAACAGGAAGGCCATTGCGTGATCGATCTCGCGGGCGTCGATTCGATCGACAGCACCGGCCTCGCGTTCCTCGTGCATTGGCAGCGCCGCCTCGCCCGGGTCCGCCGCAATCTCATCCTCCTGCGCCCTAGCCCGGCGGTGCGGGCGGGGCTGGAGCGGATGCATCTCACGAAAAAATTTATCATCACCGATGGTATTTCCCCCGGCTTACCTGCACCCGCTTTCACCCCACGCGGCGCTAAAACCCCGCCGAACGGCGACTCTTGAAAATCGGAATTTCAACTTCCGTCATCCAGCGCGGTCACTCCGGCGTCGGCCAATACGTGCTCGCCCTCGTGCGTGCGCTCCTGCCCGCCACCCGCGAGCACCGGATCACGCTCTTCGTTTTGGAGGAGGATCTGCCGCTATTCGCATTCGCCGCGGCGGTGATGCGGATCGTGCCGGTCTCCGAACGGCACCGCCCGCCGGTCAGAAACATCCTCTGGCACCAGACTGCACTGCCCCGTCTCGCGCGGCGCGCGGGCCTCGATGTGCTGCACATCCCCAGCTACCGGCGCATGGTCTGGTCCCGACCCTGCGCCCTCGTCGCGACGATCCACGATCTCGCACCGTTTCACCTCGCGGGAAAATACAACTGGCCCCGCATGTTTTACGGCCGCGTGGTCGCCCGCCGGCTGGCCCACCGGCAGGACGAAATCATCGCCGTGAGCCAACTGACCGCCCGCGACATCGGGACTTTTTTCAAAGTGCCCGCCGCCCGCATCACCGCCGTCGCGAATGGCCTCGATCACACCCGCTTCCAGCCCGGCCCGCAGAGCGCGGCGCGGGCGCTCGTCTGCAAGCGCCCCGGCCTCGACGCTCCGTTTTTCCTCTACGTCGCACGATTGGAGCATCCCGGGAAAAATCACTCGCGCCTCATCGCGGCCTTCAACGCGTTCAAACACGCGACCGGCTCTCCGTGGCAACTCGTGCTCGCCGGCAGCGACTGGCACGGAGCCGCCGCGATCCACGCGCTCTGCCTCGCCTCGCCCTTCTCGCACGACATCCACCGCCTGGGATTTGTCCCGGCCTCCCACCTGCCCGACTGGTATCGCGCGGCCGACGCCTTCATTTTCCCGTCCCTCTTCGAGGGCTTCGGCCTGCCGCCGATCGAAGCGATGGCCTGTGGCTGCCCCGTCCTCTCCTCCACCCGCGGCGCACTCGCAGAGACCATCGGCGACGCCGCCGGCCACCTCGAGCCGCACGATCCCGCCCAGATCCAGGCCCAGCTCACGCGCATCGCCGCCGACCCCGCTTGGCGTGAAGAACTCCGCCGCCTCGGTCTCCTCCGTGCGCAACAGTTCAACTGGCAGAAAACCGCCGCCGCGACCCTTGCGATTTACGCCCGCGCCGCCGAGCAGTTCCACGCCTCCGCCGTCCACCGCGCGCCCACGCTGACCAACAGACACGGTCGCTCTCCCTCATGAAAAACGGAAAGAAACCCATCGTTCCGCGCCGCAAGACCCGTGCCCGCGCGCCCGTAGTTGTCGCCGCCGCGTCTTCCGCCACCGTCGTCACCGCGAAAATCACGGGGGCGATCCTGCGCGTCCTGTTCCTCGAGGACAGTCACATGGACATCGAGCTCATCCGGCACATGTTGCTCGCCTCGGGAAGAAACATCGCCCTGACCGCCGTCGAGACCCGCGAGGCGTTTCAAAAAGAGCTCGGTCGCCGTCCGCTTGATCTCATTCTTTCGGACTACTCACTCCCCACCTTCGACGGCAGGAAGGCGCTGGAGATGGCGCAGAATGTCGCGCCGGGCGTGCCGTTCATCTTTGTCACCGGCACGATGGGCGAGGAGGTCGCCATCGATATGTTAAAGAAAGGCGCCACCGACTACGTGCTGAAAAACCGTCTCGGTCGCCTCGTCCCTGCGGTCGAGCGCGCCCTTTCGGAGACGGACCAGCGCCTCGCCCATCAGCGCGCCGAGGAAAAGCTGCAACGCTCGCACGACAAGTTGCGCGCGCTCACCGGCCATCTCCAGTTTGTGCGTGAGGAGGAGCGCACCCGCATCGCGCGCGAAGTGCATGACGAGCTCGGGCAGGCTTTGACCGGGCTCCGCCTCGATCTCGCGGTGCTCTCCGGCCTCGTCAGCGGGTCGCGTGAGTCGCAGCGCAAGATCAAGACCATGGCCGCGCAGATCGACGCCACCATTCTCACCGTGCGCCGGATCGCCACGGATCTCCGCCCCGGCGTGCTCGACAACCTCGGCCTCGCCGCCGCCATCGAGTGGCAGGCCGCCGAATTCCAGGAACGCACCGGCATCCGCTGCCAGATGAAGATCGAGGTCGAGGAAATCATCTGGGAACGTAATTTCAGCAGCGCCTGCTTCCGGATTTTCCAGGAAACCCTCACCAACATCATCCGCCACGCGGCCGCGACCCGCGTCGAGGTGCTCCTCACGCAGAATGACCACGAGCTGATTTTAACCGTCGCCGACAACGGCTGCGGCATCACCGAAAAGCAGATCGCCCACGGCCTCTCCATCGGACTCATCGGCATGAAGGAACGCGCCGCGCAGATGGGCGGGGAAGTCTCCCTCGTCGGCCGGGCCGGACACGGCACCACCGTCACCATGCGCGTGCCGTTGACCGCGACCGTGGCGATCGCCGAAGGCACGTCATGAGAATCCTCATCGCCGACGACCACGCCGTAGTCCGACACGGGCTAAAGCAGATTTTGGCAGAAGCGTTTCCCCGCGCGGTCTTCGGCGAAGCCGCCAACTCCCAGCAGACCCTCGAGCGCGTGCGGAAGGAATCGTGGACCATCGTGATTCTCGACCTGACGATGCCCGGGCGCAGCGGGCTCGAAGTGCTCGCGGAAATCAAACGCGCGCGCCCTTCCCTCCCCGTTCTCATCCTCAGCATGCACCCCGAGGACCAGTTCGCCGTTCGCTTGCTGAAAGCCGGCGCCGCCGGCTACATGACCAAGGAGAGCGCACCCGAGGAACTCGTGGGCGCCTTGCGCAAGGCCATCGCCGGCGGGCGTTACATCAGCGCCGGGCTCGCCGAGAAAATGGCCTCGCTCCTCGTCAACGACACCGCCTCCCATCCGCACGAAGCTCTCTCCGACCGCGAGTTCGTCGTCCTCCGGTTGATCGCATCGGGCAAGCCCGTGGGTGCCATCGCCGTCGAGCTCTCCCTCAGCGTTAAGACTGTGAGCACCTACCGCGCGCGCCTGCTGGAGAAGATGGGCATGTCCAACAACGCCCAACTCGTGCACTACGCGTTTCAAAACAACCTCGTGCCGCGCCCCGCCCACCATGCGGCCGCGCCCCCGCCCGAAACCGACCCCGCCCCGCGGCCATCGGCCCCCGGCAAATCCAAATCCGTTTCGTCCGCCCACCACGCCCGTCGCATGGCTCCCCTTGCACCCAGCCGGCCTCCCCGGCGCCGGCCCTTTGACTCTCTATGAATAGCACTCCCTTCAAACAACCACCTCCGGCGCCTTTCGATACTTGGGCGGTCCTCGATTTCTGGCTGCGCCGCTGGCGCTGGCTCGCCTGTTGGACCGTTGTCTTCACCCTGGTCGGCGCCGGCCTCGCGCGCCTCGCCTGGGGTCGCTCCTTCACCTCCACCGCGCAGCTGATCCACTACGAGCCCTCCGCCGTCGATGATACGTTTCATCCCCGCGCCATCTCGACGCCCAGCCTGATCGTGATGCTCCAATCACCCGGCCTGCTCGGCGAAATCGGCGCGCAACTGCAGCCGCCCGTGGCCGCCAAGGACCTCGTGCGCCGCCTCCAGATCACCCTCGACCGCAACAACGATGTCGCGACCGTCACCGCCGTCGGCGATTCCGCTCAGGCCACCATCGACCTCGTCCAGCGGTTCTGCGCGACCGCCATCACCTACACGCAGACGATGCAGCGGCGCGAAGCCGACGAGGCCGGCGAAAGCGTCAGCCGCCAGCTCATCCAGGTTGAGAGCGAGATCGCCGCCGCCCGCCTTGCCGTCCCCGCCACCAGCGTGGCCAACGTCGCCGCGCTCGCCGAGGCCCCCGAGCCCCTCCCCGTGGTCATCGCCAGCGACCTGCCCCAGCGACTGCAAGCCGCCCGCGACCAACTCGACGACCTGCTCGCCCGATACACCGACGCGCATCCGCTCGTCCGCGAGCAACGCGCCCGCCTCGTCGCCCTCGAAGAGTCCCAGCGCCGCGTCACCGCCGCAGCCGCCGCCGGCAACCTCACTGCCACCGCCCGCGCGCCGCTCTCTCCCATCGCCGCCGCCGTGGCCTGGGGCCGCATCACCCCCGAAGAGGTCGCGATGGGCGAACGCTTCCGCAGCCTCGAAACCAACCGCGCCCTCCTCATCGGCCGCCAGCGCGCCATCCAGCCGTTTCGCGATAATCCTCCCGGCTACTTCCGCGTGCTCCTCGCGGCCACCGCGAATCCCACGCTCCAGCACAATCACCGGCTCGAGATCGTGCTCTGCGCCTGCCTCGGCGCCTTCTTCGGCCTCGTCGGTTCCGCCAGTCAGATCCTGCTCTCGGAATTTTTGGACAACCGCATCAAGACCCGCGCCGATGTGCGCCGCGTCACCGGGCTTCCTTTGCTCGCCACCCTCGGCGACTTGAAGCTGATGACGCCCGCCGACCGCGACCAATGGGCGTTCCGCGCCTGGACCGCGTTGCAAAGCCGGCTCAGTCACTCGCCGAATCACGGTATCGTTTGCGGCATCACGTCCGCCCACAGCGGCGACGGCCGCTCCACGTGGATCGACCTCCTCGCGCGCGCCGCCGGCGAATGCGGTTTCCG
>JANXLP010000342.1 GCA_025355125.1 Opitutaceae bacterium
GTTGGAACGAGCAGGTCGCCATCTGGAACCGCTCCCACAACGACGGCAACGTCCTCTCTCTCGGCCAGCGCACCGTCACCGAAGCCGAGGCGCTGCACATCGTAAACGTGTGGCTCGCGACCCCCTTCGAAGGCGGCCGCCACATCGCCCGCATCAACAAAATCGACGCCGCCTGACCCGCGTAATTCGGCCCTTGGTTTGACATCAAATCATTCCGCGCCCACCTCTCCCTTCCGATGGGCACCCACCACCAAGGCTCGAAACCAGAGATCCTCGCGCTCGACGCCTACATCAAGCTCATGCGCGCCGCCGACTCCGTCACGTCGCGCGCCCATCTCGTCCTGCCCGACGGCCTCACGCTCACCCAGTTCGCCGCCCTCGAAGCCCTCCTGCATCTCGGCCCGCTCTACCAGTCCGAGCTCGCCACCAAGCTCCTGAAAAGCGGCGGCAACCTCACCCTCGTCGTGGACAACCTCGAGCGCGACGGCCTTGTCCTCCGCACCCGCGACGCCGCCGACCGCCGCTTCGTAAAAGTTGATCTCACCCCGAAGGGCCGCCGCTTCATCAGCGCACTCTTCCCAAAAATCGCCGCCAGTCTAACGCACGAGTTCGCCGTGCTTTCCTCCCGCGACCAGCTCGCCCTCGCCCGTATCTGCAAACGCCTCGGCGTCGGCCGCACTCGCCCGGCTTTCTCCGGGTCGTAAGGCGAGTTTGCCCATGCATGCGTTCGGGCGATAGCGCCGACGCAAATCACCGTCCGACTTTTGCCGTGTAATAAATTCCAGGTCGGCCAAATCTGCCGGCCGCCACGCATGTCGCCCAACACCCCCACCTTCTACGAACAACTCGCCGCTCTCGAGCGCGAGTCCGCCGCGTTCGTGCTCGTGGTCTTGGTGGACGCCCTCGGCAGCACCCCCCAGGACACCGGGGCCAAGATGCTCGTCACTCCCGCCGGGCTTCTCACCGGCACCATCGGCGGCGGCCGCGTCGAAGCCCAGGCCATCACCCTCGCCCACTCACTCCTCACCTCCGCCGCCACCGCGCCGAGCTTCGTCAACTGGACGCTCAAAGGCGACGTCGGCATGACCTGCGGCGGCTCCGTGAAACTCTACTTCGAGCCCCACGCCGCCACCGGCCCCTGGCCCATCGTGATCTTCGGCGCCGGCCACGTCGTGCAAGCGCTCGTGCCCGTCCTCCTCCCCCTCGCCTGCACGCTCACCGTGATCGACCCGCGCGCCGACTGGCTCGCCCGCCTCCCCACGGCCCGAACCCTCCGCATGATCGTCCACGAAAATCCCGCCGACCTCATCCCGACGCTCCCGGCCAACGCCTTCGTCCTCTGCATGACAAAAGGCCACGCCAGCGACCGCCCTGTCCTCCAACGCGCCCTCGCCGAGCGCACCTTCCCCTACCTCGCCGCCATCGGTAGCGCCGCCAAAGCCACCATCCTCCGCCAGGAACTCGTCGCCCACGGCCTCACCCCCGAACGCGCCGCCCAATTCTTCTGCCCAATCGGCGAAGATTTCGGCTCGAATCACCCGCACGAAATCGCCCTCAGCATCGCCGCCCAGCTGCTGAAGATCCGCAGCGCATAAATAGCCTGCAGAGAAGTCATTCAGCGCTATATGACTTCATGAAAAAAGGAATTCAAGATAAGCTGTCGTTAGTCGCTGTCTATATAAGGCTCCATTTCGGCGAGCAGTTCATTACCAACGCATCGGGCTTTCTATGGGAAAAGGAGGGCAAAGCCTTTCTCATATCAAACTGGCACTGCTTTACGGGTAGGGAACCTGACACCAAAAAGCCTAAATCGAACACAGCCGCGATTCCTAATCGTGTGGAATGCTACCTCTACACGAATAAACTGAGTGATGGCCAACCATTACCTGGATACCGAAAAGAATCTGTATTTTTTCCTCTCACTCAGAGTAATTCACTCGAACCGCTCTTTTTTGAGCATAAGGCCTGCAGCTCAAATATAGATATCGCAGCACTGCCGGTTGAATTACCGGACCACATTGTGCCGTTTTTCCTTAACGCTCAGCCGTTCGACGAAAGAATCGAATTCTACCCAGGCCAAGACGCTTTTGTCATAGGCTATCCTCTGGGAATACTAACAGGCAATTCGCTCCCAGTCTGGAAGAGAGCCTCCATATCAACCGAACCATATATACCCATCGCTGGTCTAAAAAAATTTACATAGATACAGCCAGTCGCCCGGGGATGTCGGGTTCATTCGTCATAGCCCAACACACTGGCATCTTCAACCAGTCTGCCGAATCATTGCCAGATGAAGACATGTGGATTGGCTCTGATCGAAAAATTCTAGGAATATACTCTGGGCGCTTAGGTCCAAGCGACGTAGAGGCTCAGCTCGGAATCGTATGGAGTTACGACTACATCGACGAGATCGTGAGCAGCAAAAATCTCGTGGTTATCTAATATTTAGTCGCAACGCAGGGCGCCACTATCCGTCCGCAATGCTGCCCACAACCCGCAGCTCACAACCGAGACACGTCACCATCGAAGCTCCCTTCAGACGGTATCCCTGAGGAATGCATCAACCTCACTTGTCTTAATCAGCCGACCGCCCGCGCTCACCGGCAATCCGAGATCCTTCAACCGCCCCCGCACCGCCGCGAAAATCGCCTCACCCGTCGCCGGCGACGCCAGCAACACCTCACCGCCCGGCGCCCCGAAATTCCCCACCGCATCGCGAAGCGCCTCGCGCACGCTGAACGCGAGCATCAACGGCGGTTCGCCCACCGCCTTGCTCCCATGGATCGTCCCCGGCTGCGCCGCCATCGGCAGCAGCGTCACGTTCAACACCACCGGCGCGTCGCTGATCGCCGGGATCTGATACGTGCTCGCGCTGTGCGTGAGCAGCCGACCCTTCGCGTCCCACTTCAATTCCTCGCGCGTCAGCCAGCCCATGCCCTGCACGAAGCCGCCCTCGATCTGCCCGCGGTCGATCCCCGGATTCAGCGAGTCGCCCACATCGTGCACAATGTCCACCCGCCGCACGCGATGCATGCCCGTGTAGCCATCGACCTCCACCTCCGACACCGACGCGCCATACGAAAAATAATGA
>JANXLP010000383.1 GCA_025355125.1 Opitutaceae bacterium
AAGCCCGACAGCCTGCTAGCAGCCTGTCGGACTTAGGCCGTTCAAGGCGTTTGTAGCTCGATATTTGATCTTTTTGAAAAATATTTTCGCGAATATCGCACGGTGGATGCCTTAAATTTCTAAGTCCGACAGCCTGCTAGGGAGAATCCCACCGGTCCCGGTGGGGTTACCATTAGCATCCAACGTTGCAACCGTTTGCGCAGTGGTGAAGGTAGCGATGCGATCCGTGTCGTGATCCGTCAGGCGGTTAACCGTCGTGCTGAAGTAGAAACGGTTGCGGTCGTCGACCTTGTAATCGAGGCGCATTCCCCCGCCCCACCGGGAGGTCAAAAGCCGCTCGTCGAGGAGTTGCGCCTGATAAGCGTAAGCCGGACCGGTCGCGCCGTTGGGCAGGTTTTGGTAAGCTTGGTTAAACGTGTCCTGCGGGGTAAACAGCTTCCGGTCGCCGAAATTCAGCGCGACCGCGAGCTTGCCGTTGAACACTTCCGAGTATGACACCGCGTAGTTATAAGGCTGGCCGGACGTCCGCCCGTCGAGGGGCCGACCGGTGAGACCAAACGACCCGCGGAGTTGGCGGTCTTTGCTGTCGAAACCGGTTTTCGACACCATGTTCACGGCGCCGCCGATAGAATCGCCATCCATATCGGGCGTGGGCGACTTCACCACTTCAATGCGCTCCACTGTGTCGGCACTGACGGTCTGAAATTGATACTCGCGCGTGGAACCGGCCGAAGCCGCATCTGCGAGACGGTTTCCGTCCATCGTAATGGTGGTCAGATTTTGATTGAGACCGCGGATGCGCACATAGCGCACGGTGCCGTCCACCGTCGCGCCTTCGACGCCGGGGAGACGCACAAGCAAATCGGCCGGATTACCAACCAGATTTCCGAAGGCGTCGGTCGAGACCACATTCTTCACGCCCGAAGACAGCCTCTGCAACGTCACTGCCTGCGCGTTGCCTTCGCGCTCGCCCGAAACCACGAACTGGCTCAGCGCGTAAATCTGCGAGGTCATTTTCACATCGAGGCGGTTCACCGGGTCGGACTGGACCGTCGTCGGCACGGTAACCGTGTCCAACCCGGAGTAGGAGACCTCGATCGCGGCCGTGCCGAGCGCCACGTTTTCGAGGGCATACGCGCCTTGGCGGTCGGTGATCGCCACGCGCTCAGTGCCCTTCAGCGCGACGCGTGCGCCTTCGAGCGCTCGCCCGGTGGCAGCATTCGTCACGGTGCCGCTTAAGGTTGCCTGGCCCCAAGCGGCCGAGGTCAAGAGCAGAGACCAGAGGAAGAATAAAACGCGGATACGTTGCGGGGTAGTTGTCATGATTCAGGGGCGGAGGTTTAAGACCGCGCTTGTCTGCGCCAGTCGGGGGTTGACTCTAACAGACGCGAAACTCTGCATACGCTTGCAAAGTTCAAGGTAAAATATCTCTTCCGGCGATCCTCTCACCTCGTTCCGCCCGCCTCCCAAGGCTTTGGGCGAGACTACACCCTCGGCTCATTCTCACCGGCGACCGCCCTGAGCCTATTCGTCCCGACCTTCGCCCCCCAATCACTCGGCGTCTCGCTTCCGCCCACTCCCCAAAATCGCACACCCACACCCCGCCCCCATGCCGCCGACGCCATCAACCCCCGATCCAAAACGCCTCTACGCCGTCCTCATTGCCGCCGCTCTCGGCTGGATGTTTGACGGTCTGGAAATGGGCATGTTTCCCCTGATCGCCCGACCGGCCCTGCAGTCCATCCAGGCAGCGCACGGGCTGGTCGTGACCGACTCCTATGTCGGACTTTGGATGGGTTATGTGACGGCGGCCTTCCTGCTCGGCGCGGCGGCGGGCGGTATCATTTTCGGTTGGCTGGGCGATCGCATCGGCCGCGTCCGCGCCATGGCGCTGAGCATTCTCTTCTACTCGTTGTTCACCGGCCTCGTGTATTTCGCGACCGAGCCGTGGCACCTCCTGCTCACGCGTTTTCTCGCCGCACTCGGCATGGGCGGAGAATGGTCGCTGGGAGTGGCGCTGGTGATGGAGGCGTGGCCGGAAAAGCACCGTCCGCTGATGGCCGGAGTCATAGGCGCCGCGGCCAACTTTGGTTATCTGCTGATCGCCTTGGTCGGCATGGCGTTCACGGTGACCGTGGATTCATGGCGCTGGGTCGCGCTGGTCGGCGCCGCACCCGCCGCGCTCACCTTGATCATCTTGAAGTTCGTCCCGGAATCCGAGCGATGGAAAGAGGCGCGAAAAAATTCTACCGCCCAGCCGCTGCGTGAGGTCTTGCGCCCACCCCTGCTTAAGGTCACCGCCCTAGCGACGCTGTTTTCCTCCGTCGCGCTGATCGGCACCTGGGGGTCCGTCCAATGGCTGCCGCTGTGGGCTGACCAGATGGCCCAAACCCAGTCGGTAGAGGCCGCCCGCGCCGAGCTGAAGGTCTCGACGGTGCCGGCCGCGGGCACGGGTGTCGAACCGCCCGCCGTCCTCGCCCGGGCCAAGGAAATTAAAAACAACTACGCCAAGGCACCACGGTATTCCGCTGAAGCCCGCTAAAGTGTTTTCGGGCAAGGCCGGCAATATTTAATGGCTAACTGAGCGCTGCCGTGCAGGGTGGACCGTGGCATGTCAGCCCCATCTACCTACCTGAACCTCGCGAGCGTGCAAC
>JANXLP010000388.1 GCA_025355125.1 Opitutaceae bacterium
CGTCGCCGTCGTGACCCCGCCCGTTGCCGTGCCGCCACCCGCGGCTCCCGCTCCAGTCGCCGTCGCGCCCACGGAAAAGGCCGAGCTCAACATTCTCCCACCCGCCGAGGCCAAGCGCCCCGCCACGAGTTGGGAATCGTCCACCGCCGACAGCCGCCCACGCCGCGAAGAGCGCCCGACGTTCCGCGTCGAGCCCCGTCCCGGCAGTCAGCCGCGTCGCGAGGAAGAACCTTCCAAGGAACTGTTCCCCATGCAGGGCGAGCAACCTGCCCGCAGTCCCGCAGGCGGCCCCGCGCGCGATTCCGCCCGCGAGCCGCGCCGCGATGGCCAGCGTGATGGTCATGGCCAACGTGAGGGTCAGCGCTTTGAACCCCGTGAGCCTCGCCGTGAAGCTCGTCCCGAACAGAGCTACCGCGCCCCGGTCGCGCCCACACCACCCAAGCCCGCCGGCGGTTTCATCGCCTGGCTGAAGGGTCTCTTCGGCATCAAGTCCCCCACCCCCGCCCCCTCGCATTCCTCTTCCGGTGAACGCCACCGCGAGGGCGGGGAAGGTGGTCGCGAAGGCTACGAAGGCGGCGGTCGTCGTCGCAATCGTCGTGGCGGTCGCGGTCGCAGCCAAGGTGGCGGGGGTGGCGAACGTCAGGGCGGCTACACCCCGCGCGCCGAGGGCGAGAGCTCCGGCGGCGGCGAAGGCCGCAGCGAGTATCGGGGCGAATCCCGTGGCGAAGGCCAGGGTGAAGGTCGCGGCGAGTATCGCGGTGGTGGCGAAGGCCATCGCGGTGGCGGTCGCTCCCGCGGCGGTCGCGGCTATGATCGTGGCGAGCGTGGTCCCCGCAGTGATCGCGGCGGTCCCGATCCCCGCCCCGAAGGCCAGCAGGGCGGCGGCGCGATCTGATCGCGCACCCCGTTAAAACTTGCCAACGCGCGGAGCACTCCGCGCATTTTCAAGGCGTCCCTTTACCGGGACGCCTTTTTTATTTTCCGCTCCTCGGCGGCTTGGTCTCTCAGCTCTCAACTTTAAGCTCTAAGCTCTCAGCCTTCCCTCATCCCAGATGTCCGACCTCATCGTCCACGGCGGTCGCCCGCTCTCCGGCACCATCACACCGTCCGGCAACAAGAACTCCGTCCTTCCCATCTTCTGCGCCACGCTGCTAACCGACGAGCCCGTGACGCTCCTCAACGTCCCCGACATCACCGATCTCAACAAGCTCGTCGCCTTCTTCACGGCGCAGGGTTCGCAGATCGCCTGGGACCGCGCCGCCGGCACCATGCGCGTGGATCACTCGACGTTTCGCAGCACGCTCGCCGACGACGAACTCCCGCAGGACATGCGCTCCACGGTCCTGCTCTATCCCGCGCTCCTCCACCGTTTCCGCAAGCTCACCATCCGCGCCAACACCAAGGGCTGCTCCCTCGGCGTCCGCGAGATCGACCCGCACCTCGAAATCCTCCGCGCCCTCGGCACCGTCATCAACGATGGCGAGCCCCTCATCCTCGCGCTCACCTCCGGCTTCACCGGCGCCCGCCACTGGTGCGACTACATGTCCGTCACCGTCACGGAAAACTTCGCCATGGCCGCCGCGCTCGCATCCGGGAAATCCACGCTCATCAACGCCGCCAGCGAGCCTCACGTGCAGGAACTCTGCGCCGCGCTCGTAGCCATGGGCGCGAAGATCAAGGGCCTCGGCACCTCGATGCTGCAGATCACAGGCGTGAAAAAACTTCACGGCGCTACCATCACCATCGGCACCGATTACCACGAGATCGTCACCTTCCTCGCGCTCGGTGCGATCACCGGCGGCGAAGTGCGCGTCGAAAATTCCCTCCCGCACCACTTCGATCTCATCACCCGAGCCTTCGCCAAACTCGGCGTCATCGTCGTGCACGAGGGCACCACCGCCATCGTCCGCCGCAATCAGACGCTCAGGATCGAGCAGCCCTTCACAAGCAACCTGCTCCCGAAAATCGAAGCCGCGCCGTGGCCGTATTTCTCCGTCGATCTTCTGCCGCTCATGATCGCCCTCAGCACGCGTGCCGAGGGCACGATCCATTTCTGGAATAAGGTCTATGAAAACGGTTTTTCATGGATTCCCGAACTGGCGAAATTCGGCGCGCACGCCCTCGTGAGCGACCCGCACCGCATCGTCGTCTTCGGCAACCGCCCGCTGCACCCCGCGACCGTGGACTCGCCCTACATCATCCGCGCCGCCGTCGCCCTCGCGATGGTCGCCGCCGCGATCCCCGGTAAATCTGTCGTGCGCAACGCCGAAATCATCAAACGCGCCCACCCCCGCTTCGTCGAAAATCTCCGCAGCCTCGGCGCCGAGCTGGAGTGGAAGTGACTGGGATTTCCGATTGCCAATTGCCGACTTCCGACCGCTGCGCGTAACTAAAAATTCCCTAATCTCGTGTCCCAATCGCCAATCGAAAATCGCCCATCGAAAATCGGCGCGTCCGCGCCCACCGGCGTCAACTTCCTCGCCTCGGCCCTCGACTCGCCCGTCTCGCCTGCCGAGGCCGCGCTGCGTCCGCTCTCGTTTGCCGATTTCACCGGCCAGCTCAAAACCATCGACCGTCTCAAAATCATGGTCGGTGCCGCGAAAAAACGCGGCGAAGCCCTCAACCATATCCTTCTCTCCGGCCCGCCCGGCCTCGGCAAAACCACCCTCGCCTTCATCCTCGGCAACGAACTCGGCAAAGCCGTCCGCGTCACCTCCGGTCCCGTCATCGAAAAAGCCGGCGACCTCGCCGGCCTCCTCACCAGTCTTGAAGAAGGCGACATCCTCTTCATCGACGAAATCCACCGCATCCCGAAAACCGTCGAAGAGTATCTCTATTCCGCGATGGAGGATTTCCGCCTCGATATCATGATCGACCAAGGCCCCAACGCCCGCAGCGTCCGCCTCTCGATCCCGCGCTTCACGCTCGTCGGCGCCACCACCCGCTCCGGCCTCCTCACCGCCCCGCTCCGCTCGCGCTTCACGTTGCAGACGCGCCTCGACTACTACGACCACGCCACGCTCGAAGGCATCGTCCAACGCAGTTGCGGCCTCCTCGGCGTCGCCATCGACCAAGGCGGGGCCGCTGAAATCGCCACGCGCGCCCGCGGCACCCCGCGCGTCGCCAATAATCTCATCAACTTCTGCCGCGACTACGCGCAAGAACGCGCCGCCGGAAAAATCACCAAAGCCGCCGCCGCCGCCGCGCTCGAGCTCTTGGAAATCGACGCCGCCGGTCTCGACGAAATGGACAAACGCATGTTGCGCGTGATGGCCGAAAACTACCGCGGCGGCCCCGTCGGCATGAGCACCATCGCCGTCGCCGTGGGCGAAGAAGCCGAGACCCTCGAAGAAGTCCACGAGCCCTTCCTCATCCAAGAAGGTTATCTGCAACGCACGCCCCAGGGCCGCACGCTCACGCCCAAAGGCTACGCTGCCGTCGGTTTAAAAGCAGCGATGGGTGGCGATCAGAGCTCGCTGCTTTAAACTCCGGGGCCAGGAAATCGGCTAAATATCTCTATTTCTGATGCCGAAAAACATCGTCAGTATTATAGCAGACCACCGCTCAACTCTTTCGCGCATTCTTGAACAATGGACGCGCACGAATATCCAAGTCGCGGATGCGTGGCGCGGCGTCGATGATGCACCATGGTGGTATAACGAACGGGCGTCTTTGAGCCTGCTTGCCGGCGCAATCTGGCAATGTGGAGGAATCGCGTTTGAAGAGTTCTCATTCGAGAAAAGCTTCATTCGTGTGAATGACACTCTTCACCGAGCATACACAGGGCGCTGCGATATGTTTTTCGAGGTAGGCGTGCGTGAATTCAATGTTGAAGCCAAGTTTGGACAATCCGCTGCAACGAGCGAACGCGCTGATCCGGCGCGCCGAATAAAGGGGTTCATGAAGGTAGCCCGCCAAGCCGCTGGCCGCCTTCCGCCAGGCCACCAACGCCGCCTAGCCATCACCTTTATCCTTCCTTACTTCACCCGGAAATTTGATGGCAATGAATCAGCAATGATCAGACGTTGGATGGAAAAGACGGCCAAAATAAACTGCTCCGCGAAAGCTTGGGTATTTCCGGCGTCCTCCCGCAATCTCGCAACCGATGACGGTTTCTATTACCCTGGTGCAGCCATCTTCATCGAAGAAGTTAAGCGCAGGACTCGCGAGCACTAAGGTTAGAACGATTTATAGGGACAGCCCGTCGCCTCTCTTGACCCGCCTTCCAGTATCACCACGGCAACACCACGCCCACGCTCGCGCTCACGCTCAAAGTCATCACGGAGTTCAAGACCCGCACGACCCGCGCTGCTCGTAAGCGCAAGATCTCAGTCTCCGAACTTGTTCGCACCTCCGTCGAGAAAGACGTGCCCGCCGCCAGCAAGGGCTTCCTGTTGGGACGGCTGGAAAATACTCGCTGGGAACCTCGACCTACGATCCCGCCAAGCCCGCATTCGACGACGATGAGTGGGACCTGAGCAGGAAATGAAATACCTACTCGATGCGCACGTCTTGGACTGGGCGCAGCGGGACACGAATCGACTGTCGGCCAAAGTTTTCGCGATTCTGAGCGACGCCAAACCGGGCGAACTCGCCGTATCGGACGTGACGCTTTCCGAACTGGCCCGCCACCTCGCGCTGGGAAAAATCGCCCCCATACTCACTTCCGACGACTGGCTGCGCGCGGCCTTGATCGGCATCGAAGTCCTCCCCGTCACCTGCGAAATCGCCCTGCGCGCCGCCTTCCCTGAATGGTCGCACCGTGATCCCTGCGACCGCCACATCGTCGCCACCGCCGCCCAGCACCGTCTCCCGCTTCTCACCGTGGACCAAAAAATTCTCTCTCTCGCCGGCGTGCGCGGACTGAAAGTGATTGCGTAAGGCTTGATCCCACCTCGACCAAACCCGGATTGCCTACCGCCTCACCGCGTCGAATTCGAATCGCTGTAATTGCGGTCGTAACCCGTAAAGTTGCTCGTGAGCGTGAGCGAGGGATGCGTGCCTTGGTTAGACGGTGTCACCCAATAGCCCGCCATCCCGGGGCTCAGATTACTCACCTTCGGATTGCTCGTCACCCGGGCGATTTTCACCACCGAGACCGTCCGCCCCGCACTGGAAAGCGCGGTCTTCACCTCGACGACGGCGATCATCGGCGCGTGAAACGTCACATCGGCGAGCGCGAGGTTTTTTTCCGCCAGCAGCACCTTCAGCTCGCTCCTGACCGAAACATAATCGCCCATCGAAAGCGTGACCGGCTTGCCGGCTTCCCGGAACTCGACCGCCGTCCTGGCATTCTTGCTGAAGACTGATCCGCATCCGCTCAGTGCGAAGGCCATCAGGAAACTGCACACAACGACACCGAGGGGGCGCACGGTTTTCATGCGGGCAACGTGCGACTGCGACCGATCCGCGTCAACCCGAGGCTCGACCGCCGCAGGCTCGACCGTCGATAGCCGTTTCATACCCGACCACTCAACGTCCCGCCGTCGGGCTATCCCCCGCGCTGCGTTCGTTGTCCAAGCTCCGCGCCAAACCCAGCGAAGCATGGGAATCACCGGACAAGCTCGGCGAAGATTCCGGTCTTCCAGCGCCGCGTGAGGCGAAATTGGCCAACACGCGGGTAACCCGCATCCCGGCCACCGTGCGTTTCGGCGCTGCTCCCATGGTCTGCAGTTCCACCCGTGCGATCATTTGCGACTTCAATGGTGAATCCACCAAATCCAATTTTTTCTTCGCCAGGAGCGCCCGCACCTCTCCACGCAACGCCAGATATTCGCTCGTCGAAAGTCGCAGCGGCTCCCCGTTCTGCGTGAACTCGACCGATGCCGTTCGATTCAGACTGAACAATGATCCGCATCCGCTCAGCGCGAAGGCCATCAGGAAACTGCACACGACAACACCGAGGGGGCGCACAGTTTTCATGGATTGAGTTGTCCTCCGCTCTTGCGGCTTCGTCAAACCCGGAGTCCCACCTCTCTCGCGCTCTGTCTCCGGCCGCCGTCGCGGCGCTTCGTCAGCGGCCCCACCGGCAGCCCCCGCCGTCGCCTGTTTTTTGCCGACTACTTTGAAAGTTTAAGCCTAGCAGGCTGTCGGACTTAGAAATTTAAGGCATCCACCGTGCGATATTCGCGAAAATATTTTTCAAAAAGATCAAATATCGAGCTACAAACGCCTTGAACGGCCTAAGTCCGACAGGCTGCTAGCCGCGCATTTTTCGGCCGATAGATTGGAGACACGATCATGCCCCGGCCTCTCGCCTACTCCCTCACGCGCTTGGACGCCGTTTATCGGGAGCAGCCGTATTTCACCGGCATGAAGGCGCGGCTGCTGGCGGGCTTCCTCGTGCTGCTGTTCGTGTTTGTGCCCGTTAACGTCGCGAAACTGCTCTGGGTCCAGCCGCCCGATGTGCCCGTTCGGCTGGGACTGAACATCCTGATGGCTGCGTCCGGCCTGCTCTCCCTGCGGCTCCTGTTCCGGGGGCGCCTGGAAATCGCCGGCAGCGCGCTCGTGGTGGCGCTGATTTTCCCTCCGCACCTCCTGGTTTTTATCGCGCACGAGATTGCCCAGCCGGTCGGCGTGGGCATCCAACTCTTCGCTTACGACCTAGTCTTCATGCTGCTCGCGACGGTGTTCGCCTCGCGGCGCGTCGCTTTCATTTTGCTGGCCGTGATCCTTGCGGGCCACATCGGTTTCAGCGCCCTGACCCTCCGCGGCGGAAACATCCCGGGCGCGCTCGAATTCTCCGCCCACACGCTCCTGCGGGACGGCATCCTCGCCCTCCTTTTCGTCTTCTCCATCGGCATTTTGCTCAGTCGGATGATTGAGGCCGCGCACCGGCGCAGTGAAGAGTCGCTCCAGGCCACACGCGCGCTCAACGAGAACCTCGAGCAGCTCGTCTCCGCCCGCACCCGCGAACTCGAAGCCGCCACGCACCGCGCCACCGCCGCATCCCGAGCCAAGAGCGAGTTCCTGGCCAACATGAGCCATGAGATCCGCACTCCCCTCAACGGCATCATCGCCTCGTCCGACCTGCTCCTCCGCGGCCCGCATCTGCCCGCCGAGGCCGCCGAGCACGTGCGCCTCGTCGCCGAATCCGGCGACCTGCTGCTCCGGTTGCTGAGCGACATTCTGGATTTTTCAAAAATCGAAGCCGGCCAGCTCACGCTCGAGAAACACGCGTTCAAGCCCACCGCGCTCGTCGCCGACACCCTCGCGCTCGTTGCCCCCAAAGCCGCTGCGGGCGATCTCATGCTCGAAAGCACCGTGGCCCCGGAACTCGCGCGCTCCCTTGAAGGCGACAGCTACCGCCTGCGCCAGGTGCTGCTCAACCTCGTTTCCAACGCGATCAAGTTCACCCCGCCCGGCGGCCGTGTCCACGTGAACGTCACCTCCGCCGCGCCCACCGCCGATCCCGTGCCGATCACCTTCGCCGTGCGCGACACCGGCATCGGCATCGATGCGGATGCGCTCACGCGGATCTTTGATCGCTTCACCCAAGCCGACACATCCACCACGCGCCGTTTCGGCGGCTCGGGCCTCGGCCTCGCGATCAGTTCACACCTCGTGCGCCTCATGGGCGGAAATCTCGAAGTCACCAGCGCGCCCGGCCAGGGCTCGACGTTCTCCTTCAGTCTTCTGCTCGGTTCGGCCGCGATCGCCGCACCTTCCCCGGAGTCGAAATTGGCGGCCAATGCGCGTCTTCTCCTGCGCGTGCTCGTCGTGGAAGACAACGTGGTGAATCAGAAAATCATCGCCTCCCAGCTCACGCGCCTGGGCTGCGCCCTCACCGTCGCCAACGATGGCGAAGACGCGCTCGTGCAGTTGGAAACCCTCCCGCTGCCCGATGTCATCCTCATGGATTGCCACATGCCGCGACTCGACGGATGGGAAACCTCGATACGCATCCGCGGCTGGGCTCACGACGCCGATCCCACCCGCCGGAAAGCCTCCGCGCTCCCCATCATCGCCCTCACCGCCGCCGCTCTGCCGGAAGACCGCGCCCACTGCGCCGCCGCCGGCATGAACCAATTTCTGATCAAGCCCGTGAAGCTCGACGAACTGCAGCGCATCCTCCAGCCGCTGAGCCCGGCGCCCAGCTCCGCCTAGCGCCCGATCATCTCTTCCCGGCACTCCGCGCACGCGCGCCTCGCGCCTCAGCGGATCAGCACCGTCACGCGCGAGACGTTGGCATCCTTCGAGTCGAAAAACACCAGCCGCCGTTCACCTGACTTCAAACTGGGCAACGTCCGCCATGCCGGGACGTCGCGCTCGTTGTTGTCGTTGAACCGGCAGAAAACCCGCGGCACGCGCGCCTCCTTGCCCGTGTTGCTAAACTCCGACCACACCCGCACGCGCCCGTCAGGCAGGGCGTGAATCTCGATCAACGCCACCCGGTAACTCGCAAACGAAGCCGACGAACGCTGCACCGCAGACGACTGCAAAATCACGCTGCCGGTCAGTGATTCGCTATAGGCGGGATCTTCGCGAAACCTGCTCTTCGACGCCACGCTCAGCAGCGGATCGTTGGCCTGCAACCGCCGCACCGTCTCCTGCGCCGCCGCCGACCCCGCCGCCGACGTCGCCGTAAACGCCTCCGGCCCCATCCGCGCACCCGCCACCTGCCCGAGCGATTCGCCCGCCGGCCTGGCCGCACTCGCCGGAGCGGTTTCCGGCGCGCCGGCGCAGCCGGAAAAAATTAACAAAGCCGTCAACGAAACGATGGCTTCAGAGCGCATTGGGAGAAGACCGACGACGCCGATTTTGGCGGAATCAAAACAGTTGAAACGGGGCATAAGAGGGAGGTGGCCGGACCGCACGCCCCGCCGAAGGAGAGCGCCTCGACCCACAACACAACCGGTAAAATCTCCCTCAACGTTGACTCATCATGCCGAGCCACCTGCGTGATTTCCCCCTGCCCGTTGGAACCTGGGCCAACCGCCCCGCGTCTAAGATCACATTATGAAAACGCCTTCCCTGTTCCTAGCAGGCTGTCGGACTTAGAAATTTAAGGCATCCACCGTGCGATATTCGCGAAAATATTTTTCAAAAAGATCAAATATCGAGCTACAAACGCCTTGAACGGCCTAAGTCCGACAGGCTGCTAGCAGGCTGTCGGGCTT
>JANXLP010000389.1 GCA_025355125.1 Opitutaceae bacterium
AAAACCCGCCGGTTCACAACGGGGTGTTCGGCACTACATCACTCCAAAAAATCAACTTCCCTCGTAAACTGCCCCTCGGCAAAAATCGCTCTCCTCTGAAACTATTTTCACTCCCTGCTCCAACTGCGGAACTCGGGTTAAGCAGGCGATCTTTCCAATGGGTGTTGGGCGCCACATGGCGGAGCAGGTGCCGCAGCAAAAGCAGCACGGCGTAAATCCGATCATTCGCCGGCGTCGTCGGCAGATGCCAATCAGGCCGATGTTTCTTATCCGGCACAAAAGGGCGGATCGGCAGCTCCCAGTTCCATAGCCGGGCATGGTGCGCACAGGCGTTGCGCACGTAGTTCAGGCAACGCAGCCACGATTCGAGCACGGGCGGCAGCACGCCGAATTCCGCCGCGAGTTGCTGCTGCTCGGCCCGATTGAGTTGGCGAAAGAAAAGGAAGAGTTGTCCGAAGGACATGATCTCGGCGGCCATCCACAACGGCAGATGAGGCTCGGCGGTATATTTCATCCGGAAGCTTTCCACAAAAACCTCATTGCTGCGCTCGGCCGATTGATCGAGGTCGAGCATCAGCTTGGTGTGGTCGGACGGTTTGAAGTCGGGTTTGAAATTATTCTACATCCGATGGCCGAAGGGGCCGTGGCGCACGGTGAACTGCTCGACCATCCGGGTGCGCAGGATCGCCACTTCGACGCGTTCGATGGCATCCATCACCAGCAGGCGTAGATGGCGGTCGAAAACGTAGCGACGCCACACCTGCTCCAACGTCGTGCCGGGCACCAGCGATTCGTCCGGGCGCTTGAAGGTATGCCAATACGCGCTGAGCCGGTAGTAGCTTACATCGCGTAGCCGGGCTTCGATCTCGGCCGTCGTCGCGGCGACCAGGCCCCGAGACTGCAACTGCGCCGCTTGCTGGCCAAAGGTGAGCGCCTGCTTCGTGTAGTTCATGCCGGCGGCTGAAAAAGAAAAATCCGCCACATTTGGGCATGCTCCCGAGGAAACCCCGAGAACCTCAGCCTGGCGGATATACTGGCGAAAAAGTCGGGAGCTATGAGCTCCAAGTCAAACGACCGTTTAGTCCCGTGGAGGAACGATCTGCTGGCAGAATTCTGACCGGAAACGCCCATGTCGTTTTTCTAAACAAATTAGAACCCGCTTCAAATCAGTAGTTTAGTGGCGCCGTCGTTCTTCTACACACATAGCCGCGCAGGCTACCGACTCAGGACGTCGTGCCCCAGACGCGGGCGAGGACGCGATGGATTTTGGCTTTGTAGCGTGGGATCGTTACGCGCACGGCCGCCGCCAGCAGCTCGTCGACATAATCCGGGGAGGTCCCGGAGGACATCGAGGATAACGGGGAGCACGTGGAAAATCACATCGGCGCGTAAAGCTGCACTCTCACGCCGGGCAAAGTGGCGAAAGCGGCTTCGATTCGCGGTCGCACTTCTTTCCAATCGAGTCCGCCAAGACCACAACCGAGCGGCGGAATCGCAATAGATCGAATTCCCAATCGCCGAACCGTCGCGACCAAATCAACCAGCCCGGCCTCCACATCAGCCAAGCGACTCGGCTCTCGCCAATGTCGCTTCGTGGGGAAGTTGATAATCCAGCGGGCGTAATCGCACGCCTCGCCTCGATCAAACACCTGCATCTGGCCGATTCGAACCCCACCCGTTTTGCACGCGACCTCGTAGGCAACGAACATCTGGGGATAGACTTGGAGAAATTGCAGCGCGATGCCCTTGCCCATCACCCCGACGGTATTGACGGCATTCACCAGCGCATCGGCGGGAGATTTAAGCAGATCGCCGCGTGCAATTTCGATCATAGCAGAGATTGCGACGGCCGTTTACTTGGCCAACCGCTTGCGCAGTGGCAGAAACGCAAAGGTCAATTCACGCCGCGCACGCACCTGCTTCGTCTCACGCTCAATCAGCTCCATCGCGGCCAATGTGTTCAGATCGCGCTGCACCGTTTTCGGCGTCATGTTAGCATAGGCCTTCGCCAGCCGCGGAGTCAGCTCTGTGATTTTTGCGGTCGGCACCCAGCCCGGCTCCGCACCCAAATCGAGCGCAAGATGACGCTGCCGCTGATCGCTCGAACTGCTCTTATTTTGAAACAGTTCATGCACGTAGTTGCGCCACGTGAGGTCCCATTGCTGGTCCCAGACAAATTCCAGCTGCTTGCGGAGACCATCCACCAATCCCTGCACCGCATAGCGCAAAAATGGCAGCAAATCGCCGCCCGACTTACTGGCGCGATCAAGCTGACGATAATATTCCGGTCGGGTCTCGTTGTAATGATTGCTGAGGAGATGCGCCGCCGGCATAGGCATTCCCGCGGAGAGCAAAAGATGAAATTCGATCAGGCGGGCGGTGCGTCCGTTCCCATCGCCGAAAGGGTGAATCCACGCGAGATACACATGCCCCAGCACCGCCTTGATGATCGCATAGACCACTTCCATCCCGGGCTTGGCCGCGAAATCGGGGCCGTTCAACCAATCGCAAAGATGGTCCACCAGAAACTCGCAGTCTTCCGCCGGAGCGCCGCGATAGACATTTCCAACGATGACCGAATGCCGGCGATACGCGCCTGGCACGACGTCTTCACCGGGCGGCAGATTGAGCAAAACCTGACGGTTGTAAGCCCGGATCAAATCTCCGCTCAGCGCGGGCAACGTATTCGCCGCGAGCTGCAGGCCGATCTCGTTACAGGCGGCGATGATGTTCTCGACCTCCTGCTTCTGGTATTCTTTCGAAGGCGGCACCTCCAGCCGGCCTTCGACCGCACGCAACACCTCGGACTCCGACAGCGTATTACCCTCAATCGCGGTGGTCGCAGCCGCTCCCTTGGCCAAGTAGAGTTGATGAAGTTTTTTCGCCGTCTCCGGTCGTAACGGCACCTGAGCGAGGTGGGTGCATTTTGAAGTCGCCTCACCCAAGCCGATCCAGAATTCCGGCCCAACTTCCCCCAGGTTTATACGGAATTTTATCCAAGGATGCGTCTGCTTAAATGCCCTCATTTGTGTCCACATAGACACGCATGTTTAACGCTGTCAAAACGTGCTTAACGTATTTTAGGCCCTAAAATGTCTCAAAAAATGTCCTGTTATTTGGCTCCAAATATGGGCCAGTCGAAGTCTTTCCTTTAGCTCGCCGCACCCCTGCCCCCAGACGCGGGCGAGGACGCGCTGGATTTTGGCTTCGTAGCGGGGGATCAGCGCGCGCACGGCCGCCACCTCCGCCACCTCCGCCACCTCCGCCACCTCCGCCGCCAGCTCCGCCACGATCCGCCTCTGCTCGGGCAGTGGGGGCAGGGGGATTTTCTGGTTCGGAGGTTCGCGAGGGCCAAAGGCCCGACGCCATATCAGCCCGGGGCAACGCCCCGGGTTTTTGGAATCCCCAAACAGCAGGGCTGAAAGCCCGGCCCATGTTTCAATCCCACACATAGCGTTCGTCGTAGGTGATGCCGTGGCTTGTGAGGAAGGCTCGATACTCAGTAAGCGTTCAACTCTGACAGGGGGACGCGGCGGGAGAAAACGGCTAAACTTGGCGGATGGAATCAGACAACGACGGCGGGGATCGGAACGTTCGCGGTGGCGTTCGCGCTCGCAGTAGCGGCGGCGGCAGCGGCGAGCGCACGCGCGTG
>JANXLP010000391.1 GCA_025355125.1 Opitutaceae bacterium
GCGGTGCGGCCCACGTAGCGCGCGAGATACTTTACCACCGCTGAGCCCGAGCCCGCGGGCTGGCAGTGCACGACCCACGGCCGCCGCCACGTCGCCATCGGCACCGCCGCGTGCTCGGCCGGCACGCTCGCGCGCAGCGCCGCTTCCATCCGCGCGCGAAACACCGCCGCCAGCTTTTTGACCGGCAGCAGCCAGTCCGCCTGCCGCGCGGCGACCCACTTTTTTCCGTCCGCGCGCAGGCCGCCGCCGGGCACGATGTAGTGCACGTGCGGGTGATGTTGGAGCTGCCGGCCCCAGGTGTGCAGCACGCCGACAAACCCCAGCTCCGCGCCGAGCAGGCGCGGCTCGGCCGCGACTTGCTGCAACGTCGCCGCGCTCTCGTTGAAGAGCACGTCGTGCAGGAGGGCCGGATGCGCGGCGAAGCCCGCGCGCAACTCGGCAGGCACGGTGAACGTCACCAAAAAATACGGCACCGGCAGCAGCCGCTCCGTCTGCTTTTGCGTCCACGCCGCCGTGCCCGCGCCGCCGCAGCGCGGACACGCCCGGTGGTGGCAACTGTGATACGCGAAGTCCGCGCCCGCGCAGTCCGTGCAGCGATACACGTGCCCGCCCAGCGCGGGCGTGCGGCAGCGGGCGATCGCGGTGAGCGCGCGCCGCTGCGCCGGTGACGCCCACGGCGGCACCGGCTGGCTCGTGAGCCACTCGGCCAAAACCGACACCTCAGCGCGGCGCGAGCAACCGCGCCACCGCCGCGCAGGCCGAGGCTTCGTTGACGGCGGTGAGGTGCGTGTAGATCAGCGTCGTCTCGAGCGAACTGTGCCCGAGATACGCCGAGATCAGCCGGATCGAGACGCCCTCCTCCAGAAGGTGCGTCGCGTAGGAATGTCGCAAGGTATGGACCACCGTGCCCTCGGGCAGCTGGGCTGCGGCGCGCGCCAGCCGCAGGCAGTGTTGCACCGAGCCCACGCCCATCGGCTCGGCCGCGTGCGCGAGCCGCGCGGGCGAGGAACCGTCGGCTCCGTCGCGCCACCCCCGGCCCACGCCGGGGAAAATCCAGCGCGGATGCCGGTGCGTTTTCCAAAACACGCGCAGCTCCGCGAGCAGCACCGCCGGGAGCGGCACGTGCCGCTCCTTGTTGCCCTTCGCCTCGCGGATCAGCACGCGGCCCGGCACCCGCAGATCGCGCACCTCCAGGTTGACCGCGTTGTGGCTTGGGCCGCCCGTTGCACGGGCACCCACCCAAACCACCCTGCGCTTCGCTGCGGGCCACGCCTGCTGGCGTGACCATCTCCGCGCTGCCGCGCTCCGTCGCCGATCCGCAGCCCGCACGCATAGATCAACCGGAACAGCGTCCGAAACCGCGGCTCGCGCACGACCGCAAACAGCCGCGCCACCTCCGCGCGGGTGAGCACCGCCGGCAGTTTTTGCGCCGAGGGTGAACGCACCAGATCAAACAACTTCCAGCCGCGCCCGAGGTGCAGCCCGTAGTAAGCGCGCATCGCCGCGACCGCCGTGCGCATCGACGACGGCGAGTAGTGGTGCGCATCCTTGAGGTGCAGCAGGTGCGCGCGCACCGCCGCTTCGTCGAGCGCCGCCGGATCGCCGCCGTGCCGCGACACCAGCTTGCGGACAAACCGCAGATACTCCTCCTGCGTCGCCGCCGCCAGCGAGCGCAGCCGCAACGTCTCGGCGAAGCGTTGCACCGACTCCGGATCCGGCGCGCGGCTCTTTTTCGTCGCGCCACCCCGCAGGGTGGACGCGTGCGTGGACTCTCTTCCCGTCGTATTGGATGTAGGCATGGGACCTCCAGCCTTGCCCGCCGACTCACCCCCGCCCACCTTCGCCCTCGTGACCTCAAGCTCTCCCGACACCGCAGCTCACCGCCGCCGCGCAGCGGCTTGGTTCAACCGCGCGCCAGAGCCAACGACCGAAGCGGGCCGTGGCATATCTTAAACGTTGGGCAAAAAAGGAACCCCATGACGATTAGACCACTCGTTCGTATATCTGCACTTACCGATGCGACAATATGGATCCCAATTGGAATGGCCGTCGGCGCGATTGTCGGACGCCTCGTGAAAGACTCCACCCTTGGTCTGCTGGTGGGTCTTACGGCCGGCAGCGTTGTCACGATGCTCGTCGAACGAAAAAGGAGGAAGACCAGCCTAATGGTGGTTGTCATTGGTATGTTAGCAATCGTTGCGGTGGTTGTCACCGAAGTCATACAGCGCACATGAAAAAAGAGCCGAACTACCCGCCGCCAGAGCCACCGGCCCCGGACGGCCGTGAGGCACGGTGAACAACACGCGGGATGAGAAAACTATTCCTAGCCCTCTGTATCGCCTCCGCGACCGTGTGCGCGCCCGCGGCAAGCGCCACGCTTCCGACCGCCGTTCAGCGCAACGTCGGCAAACAGCTCCACCCGGCAACACGCTCAGTTATTGTCGAAGCGAAGGACGGCGGCTTGCGGCTTGAGGAGCTTAAGAAAGGGCTGACTAGCGGCGATAAAGTTATTTTAGAAGTGGCGACCAGCGACATTTGTGAAGTTGTCGAAGCTTTCTCGATATCCCGGCCTCTCCAGCTACGCTATTTCCTTAGAGTGCGCTTCGTCAGAAACGGCAAAAAAATTGTTGCCCTCTGCGAAATCTCACGCGACGGCGGATGCATCCTCAGCACGGCTGCTAAATCGGTAGAGCCAGCGGTCCCGACGGGCTATGGCGCGAGATGAATACGGCCGCAGTAACACAAGCGGGATCGGAATCCGGCAACAGAGTGAGTTCGAGTCTGACGAACCTCATACTTTTATTTTCGGTCGCTAGCGCGTGAACGCCTTGCTCCCGCCGCAGGGCCGGGCTCGCTCCCATTCGAAGAAACTGATCCGGGTTGAAAGCACCAACGGCGTGACAGCGGTCCAAAGGGCCGGCGGTCACGGAGTGAAAGGATAATGAGAAACAGTGTTTCTCGCGCCGGGCGGCGTCGTAAACGACTCCGCGCGCGAACAACTGAATCACCGCAGACGGGTGAGCGCCCTCTTAACCTCCGGCAGGTTGAACAGCCAACTGCCTTTGCCTCCCTTTCTCTTCCGGGACGTTCCCCTGGTTTCACTTCCAGGGACGCGAGAGGCCGGAATAATTCCGCGCTTGGCCCAATCGATGAATGTCTCGGGGGTGCGCGGAATGTAGCGGGCAAGCTGAGTCGCGTCGACGAACTGAACGATCTCCCCGTCTGCCTTGAACGGGAGGCAGAGGTCGTGATGAAGAGCTGCTTGAATCAGCTGCGCTTTGAGGCCGATGACCTCCTGGTGTAGAGCTTCAATGGAGGCGGCAATGTCCGGCGTGGCGGCGGGGCGGACCGGGTCGGTCGCGGAATGGTTTGGATAATCGTAGGGAGAGGACATCCCACCGTATTTGGAAATCGCTTGTTTGCACAACCTCCGGCGCCAATTGTTCGGAACCCAGGCATAAAAAAGGACCGCTTGGGAGCGGTTCTGTGCTACACAATTCGGCATTACCTTACGCCGCGGCTTCGGCCTCCTGCTCCTCGTTCATTTCCGGCGACGGAGCAGTGAGCCCAAAACAAGATGGGGTGAGGCTCCAATACTCCAAGATCGACGCCTCGTCGGTGATCAGGTCGAGATAATGCTCCTTGATGATCTTTTCACTGTTGCCGCTCTCGGCCGCAGTCGTTGCGAGGCTTTTGTCGAAGTGCTGCACACGATTGGAAATGTAGGTATGGCGGAGCAGATCGTTGATCAGAAATTTGTTGTCCGCGATCGCGCTCCGTTTGATTTCCCGGAATTGTTTTCGGTGGCTCGTCGGGAACATCGGCTCCCCGGTCGCCCGGAAGTAGTGCAGCCATTCCATGAGCACCGGGCGAATCAGCGTCTTCCGCCGCCGTTTATCCTTCGCGATTTCGGAATTAACGATGATATAGCCACCGCCGAGATTGACCCGGTCCCATCCGTAGCCGTCGAGCGTCCAGAACTTCTTGGTCTCTTCCGGCCGCATTCCCGTAAAGAGGCTCCAGATCCAGTAGGGCAGGTCGCCGATGAGCAAAGCCACGGCCAATGCCGCCTTCACCTCTTCGAGGGTCAGGATCACAATCTCTTTGTCGACCTTGTCCTCCACCACGACGACGCCACTCGCTGGATTGCTCTCAATCCATTTATGCGGGCTCTGGATCTTGCGGCTACCGCCCGAGCAAAAGGCAAAAAGGCCTAAGAGGCACTTCCGGTGGTGCAGCGGCGACGGGTAGGCGTCCACGAACTCTTGGAGTATCTGGGTGGTGATGCCGCCCACCTGTGTTTTCCCGAAATGCTGGATAAAACGGTCCAGGTAGACCTCATACTCCTCTCTAGATTTTTGCCGGAGATTGGACGCGTGCTTGGCGTGGAAGTTTTTGACCGCCTCTTCCACGAGCGGCGTGTGTGACGGGTCTTTGTAGTTCGCGATAAACCACTCGATCGCGGTCAGGGGCGGTTTGCCGCGGGCATCGCCGTCGCACGTTTGAAGGCGGTGCAGTCCCAGCTCGAATTCCTTGAGCTGTTCGATGCTCACTGAGCCGCCGCCGTATTCCCGCATCAAACGGGTTTTATCCAGTTCCGCCTGGGAGGCGGTCGGATGTTTTTTCTGGTAGGTCTTGGTCGCGCCCGGATCTTCCGGGGTGGGATTAGGGAGCTGACACTTCACGAGCCAGTAAGGCGTGTTGGTGCCGGCATACTTCTTTGAGTAGACGTTTGGATTAATTTGTAGGTTCACAACGATGGTATGCGAAGCTCCTCAAATTCTCCAAATGCTCTCCTAGCGTTCCTTTTCCGTTCCTTGAAAAAGGCCTTCCCTCTGAGGAAGGGCCTAAAATCATTGTTTCACACGCAGGGGGTCGGCGGTTCGAGTCCGCCAGCGTCCACCATTTTATCAGCCACATCTCCGATAGTGAGATGTGGTTTTTTATTGGAGAGGCCTGAGGGGCGTCTTCGGGGTCTCGTGATGGGGACCAGCGGGAGGGCTACATCTTATGTTGAGGGCGCGCTGAATCGGCTGGGGTGAGGCCCGAAGGTAAACGCTCTTAACCCCACTACACCTTTATTACTCCCATGGCTAAAAAGCAGAGGCGGTCGCATGAACGCCGCCAGGAAACGCGCCGAGAAATCTCCCCCGGCGGCAAGGGGCTCATCAAAGACTGTCCCGCTGGCCGTAATATCATGAAGACCTAAATGGCGACAGCCGGGTCTTATACCAACGTCTGGTGATATCTGGACGATAGCGAACCACCACTCGCTCACGCTCGCAGCTACGATAAGTCAAAAACTCAACTGACGTTGGTATTATCACACTTTTCACAAGGCCGTCGCCGACGGCCTTTTTTGTGGGTGCGCCCGCGGCTGGCGGCCACGCGCCACCTATTTTTCTCAGAAAAGCTAGTCGCCCTCGCGAGGGTGACTAGCTTTTGTCGCGGAGAGCTGGCGTTTCGCTCCGTAGCATGACGACATCTCTGTGAATCTTGGTCTGGGCTGGTAGCTTAATGGTTAAAGCAGAGGACTCATAATCCTTTGAGTGTGGGTTCAAATCCCACCCGGCCCACCAAGTCTGACAGAGGAGAAACCAACAATTCTACCCCCAACTCATGCCGATTTGTCGGCATGAGTCAGTTGACGAAACGGGCGACGGACATGGGAGCCATGTCGAAGGATTTCAAAATCCGCACCGTCACCGTGAGGGAAAACGGCTACGCCTACACGACGCACAAGCTGTCGGGTTGGCTCAACGGCCGACTTATCCGTAAGCGTTTCAAGTCACGGGAGGAGGCCCTCGGGGAACTCAACCGCTTGCAGGTTCAGGCCGCTAACGCCGATGGCGTCATTAGGGCAGTGAACACTCGCCTGACTACGGCCCAACTCGCAGAGGCGGAAGCCGCATTCAATCGGCTAGCAGGCTGTCGGACTTAGAAATTTAAGGCATCCACCGTGCGATATTCGCGAAAATATTTTTCAAAAAGATCAAATATCGAGCTGCAAACGCCTTGAACGGCCTAAGTCCGACAGGCTGCTAGCAGGCTGTCGGGCTT
>JANXLP010000394.1 GCA_025355125.1 Opitutaceae bacterium
TGAACCAACGCCTGAATCAAAAATTCGCCGTCCGCGCCGCCGCCGTGTGGGGCGACAGCGATGGCTGGCGGCTCAAGGATTTCGACCGCCGCAAGGCCGCGTTTCTCACCGCCACCTTCAAGCCCTACGCCAACACCGAAATCCGCGTCGAGGGCGAGTATGGCACCAACTCCCGCCAATCCGGTTTCACCACGCTCGACGACCGCTTCTCCGGCTGGGACGGCAAGACCGTCTTCAACGCCCCGGCCGCTGCGACCACCCTCCCGTCGAACGCCAACGCCCTCGGCATCGGGCGGCGCGGCGCCAACTACTTCGTCTACGACCCCTTCAGCGCGTCGAAGGCCATCATCAACTACCAGAACGATCCGATCACGCTCCCCGGCGGCAACAGCACGACCACGCCCATCGGCGGCTTCGTGCAGGGCACGCTCCCGGCGTTCAATAGCGCCGGCGCCACACTGCTGCACGCGGTGAACATCCCGAGCAACCGCTACGATATCGCCATCGCCAATTCCTTTTTCCGGCCGCCTTCCGAGGAGTTCACGATCTCGCCCGATGCGCCCATTCTCCAGCAGCGGTTCAAGGACCTGCAGTTCACGCTCAACCAACGCCTCGGCAATTTCTACTTCGAGGTCGCCGCCGATCTGAACCGCGCCAACTCCTTCATCAACGGGGAGCAGAACCGCGGCAGCAACAACACCTACATCGACATCAACCGCGTCACGCCCGACGGCCGCACCAACCCGAACTTCCTCCAGCCCTACAGCGACGGCCAGTTCATGCGCGGCTTCCGCACCTTCGACTACAACAACGTCCGCGGCGCCGCCGCCTACGTGCTCGACACGCGCTGGGGCAACTTCGCCTTCAACACCCTCGGAGGCATCAACGAGGGGCGCGATACCTCGACCTACCGCTACCTCAGCGTCGCGCAGGGCGCCGACCAGCGCATCTGGGGTTTCCTTTCCAGCCCCGCGACGCAAAATGTCCGCATCCGCCGCTACTTCAACGCGACCAGCCGCCCCATTCCCGATATCGCCCTCGGCACGATCGGCTACATCGATCCCAACACGGGGACCAACACCACCATCCAGCCCAAGTGGGTCATCGACAATTCCCGTCGCGATACCGAGGCGATCAACACCTCCGATTTTAAATATCTCCTCGGCTCTATTAACGCGAAGTTCTTCAAGAACCGGTTGATCGTGCTCGGTGCCGTCCGCTACGATTCGTTCAATTTCCGCACCCGCCAGCAGATCGACAAGGGTGACTACCCGCTCAACTGGAACGGCGACTCCCGCATCCTGCGCCCCTTGGCTCCCGACGATTACGCGGGTCTGACCTACCGCGAGCGTGACGCCGCCGGCAACCCCGTCGGCCCGGTCATCCCGGCTGACATCCGCCCCCGCATCGCGCCCAACGGTGACCGCAATCCGCTCTACGCGAACGACCGCTTCAAGGACGACTACAACCCGCCCCCGGTGAAGGGTAGCCAGATCACGCGCTCCGTGGGCTCCGTGCTCCACCTCGCCACCTGGTTCAATCCCTCGATCAATTTCGCCGAGACCTTTAACCCGCCCGGCAACATAGTCCGCATCGACGGCCGCCAGCTCGAACCCACGGTCTCGAAAGGCACCGATTACGGCCTCCGCATGGAGCTCCTCCAGAATCGTCTCAACCTCAACTTCACCTACTACCAGACCGAAGAGATCAACGGCGCGATCCCACAGGACGGGCCTAACTTTTTCAACGCCCTCTACAATTCCAACGTCGTCGGCGATCTCAGCCCCGTCGGCGGCAACATCCGCGGCGCCGGCCTGCTTCCCGCGCAATATCGTGATATCCGCACCCGCTCGGGCGACGGCCTCGAGTTCGAGGTCGTTTACAATCCGACGAAGGCCTTTCGGCTCACCGGCAGCCTCAGCTTCCCGAAGGTTTACGAGTCGAACCTCTACCCCGATGTGAAGGCCTACATCGACAAGAACGCGGAGCTCTTCAAGCAGATCGCACGCGATGCCGGGGTGCTGATCAGCGCGACCAACGTCGCCAGCGTGGACACCTCGATCCCGATCAACCAGCGCTCACCCGACGCGACCAACGCGACCAATGCCTACAACAACATCGTCGCCTTCCGCCAAAACATCGTGGACGGCAAACGCCGCAGCCAAGACCAGCCCGTGATGAACGTTTTTGCCGACTACACGCTGCAGACCACCAAGCTCAAAGGCCTGCGCCTCGGCGCCGGTGTGCGTTGGCGGGACAAGCAGATCATCGGTTCGCGCGGTTCCGATACCATTGTGAATCCGGCGAATCCGCTCACGGCCATCGATAACCCCGGCGTGAACGCCTACACCCCGGTTTACACACCGGAGGATTACTACATCGTGACCACGACCATGAGCTACACCTGGCGGCTCAAGAACCGCCGCGAATTACAGGCGAATCTTGTGATCAACAATCTCTTCAACGACCGCGGTCCCCAATACTCATCGATTGCGCAGACCGCGTCCGCCTTGCGGGCGCTGGGCGGCGACTACACCTCACCCGCGCGGGAAACGGTGCCGATCTCCTTCGCGCTCAAGCAGCCGATCAGCTATAACTTCCAGCTCACGCTGAAGCTCTGATCGCGTGAGCGTGCCGGTTGGAAGCGGGCCTGCCGCGGATCACTTCGCGGCGGGCTCGAGATTGACGCCCTTGAGCGGGTGGGCGTCGAGGAGGTTGCCATACCAGCCCTTCACGTTGGTCAGGCGGAGATTGTTGCGGCTGTAGAAATAGATCGGCGCGATGGGGCACTCCTCGGCGAGAATCGCCTCGCAGCGTTGAAAATATTCGAAGCGTTTGGCGATGTCGGCGGTGGTGCGGGCGAGTGCGAGCATGCGGTCGTATTCAGCGTTTTTCCAGCCGGTCTGGTTGTTGCCGCTGTCGCTGGCCATGAGGTCAAGGAACGTGCTCGCGTCGAGGTAGTCGCCGATCCACGCGAAGCGCGCGATGTCGTAGTTGAGCGCACGCATGGAGGTCGCCCAGACCTTGCTCTCCTGGTTGTAGATGCCGACTTCGATGCCGAGGCCCTTTTTCCACATCTGCTGGATGGCCTCGGCGATGAGGCGGTGGCCCTCGTTGGTGTTGATGAGGATTTCCATTTTCGGGAAACCCGCGCCGCCGGGGAAACCGGCTTCGGCGAGGAGTTTTTGCGCGGCGGCGAGATCCTGCGGCACGCGCGCGGTAGCGGTGAAGCCGGCGAGGTTGGGCGGAGTGAAGTTGCTCGCGGCGACCTGGTGGCCGCGGCTCACGTCGCGCACGATCTGGTCGCGATTGATGGCCATCGCGAGGGCGCGGCGCACGCGAGCGTCGTTGAGCGGCGGCTTGTTGACGTTGAAACGGTAGATGTAGCTGCCGAGGAAAAGCTCGGGGTGAAAGAGCTCGGGGTGCTCCTTGTCGTAAACGGCGATTTTCGAAATCGGAATGGTATTGGTGACGTGGAGCTGGCCCGAGCGGAAGGTGCGCTCCTCGGCGTCTTCACTCTCGATGGGATAGAAAAAGACTTCGGTGAGTTTCACGGCGGCGTGGTCCCAGTAGGTCGGGCTTTTGACGCCGCGCACGTAGCGGTTGGGTTTCCAATCGGCGAGATTGAAGCAGCCGTTGCCGACGAGATTGCCGGGGCGCGTCCAGGCGGTGCCGCGCTGGTCCCAGCGGCCGAATTTTTCGATGGTCGCGCGGTGCAGCGGATACCACGAGGTGTGGCAGAGCATCGTGGGCAGGTAGGGCACGGGGTGATCGAGCGTGAGGACGAGCGTGTGGGCGTCGGCGGCGCGGACCCCGATGAGCGAGGGATCGGTGAGCTTGCCGGTGTTGAACGCCTCGCCGTTTTTCAGGACGTAGAGCATGTAGGCGTATTCGGCGCCGAGTTTCGGCGAGAGCATGCGCTGGTAGGCGAAGACGAAATCGGCGGCGGTGACGGGATCGCCGTTGGACCATTTGGCCTCGGGGCGCAGGTGGAACGTCCACGTGAGATTGTCGGCGGAGATTTCCCAACGGGTGGCGACGGCGGGGACGGGCTCGCTGGTCTGTGGGTGGTATTGGGTGAGCCCCTCGAAGAACGCCTGGATGATGTTGCCCGTGTTTTGGCTGTCGGGGATGTGCGGATCGAGATCGTTGGGCTCGCCGAGATTGCCGAGGTGGATCGACTGGGTGCGGTTGCCGGCCTCGACGCGGGTCTCGCGCTTGGAACAGGCGCCGAAGAGCAGGGCGATGAGGCCGAGGAGCACGGCGGAGCGGAAGCGTGTGATCATACGGGAGGAGACCGATGCGGTGGCGAAAAGAAACACGGGAGCGAATGCGGCTTGCCAGCGCCAGCCTGCACTTCAAAGCACGGGACCTACTCAAAACGAACCCCATGAAGAATTTTATCGGCATCGATATCGGCGGGACCAAATGCGCGGTGAGTGTGCCCGAAGGTGCGGAGCGCGTGCGCGAGGTGGCGCGGTGGGCGACGACGGATGTGCAGGGGACGCTCGCGCGGATTTACGCGGAAGTCGCCGCGCTGCGGCCGACGGCGGAGACGGTATTGGGCGTGTCGTGCGGCGGACCGTTGGACTCGACGCGCGGGGTGATTCTCTCGCCGCCAAATCTGCCGGGCTGGGATAACATCGCGATCTGCGCAGAGCTGACGGCGCGTTTTGGCGGGCGGGCGTTTTTGATGAACGATGCGAATGCGTGCGCGCTCGCAGAGTGGCAGTTTGGTGCGGGGCGCGGATGTCGGAATATGGTTTTTTTGACGATGGGCACGGGCTTGGGCTCGGGGCTGATTCTCGATGGACGGTTGTTTGAGGGGACCAATGGCAACGCCGGCGAAGTCGGGCATCTGCGGCTCGCGGCGGACGGGCCGGTGGGTTATGGCAAGATCGGTTCGTTCGAGGGATTTTGCTCGGGCGGCGGGGTCGCGCAGATCGCGCGGAAACGGGTAAGGGAATATGTCGGGTCGAGTGTGCTCAAAGGAAAGAGCGCGGATGAGTTGACTGCGCGGTTGGTGGGCGACGCGGCGGCGGCGGGTGA
>JANXLP010000413.1 GCA_025355125.1 Opitutaceae bacterium
CCCCGCCGCGAGCGCAGACATGGGAGCACGGGAAAGGTTAAACACGCGACCGGCATCTTCGACGGCGCGGGCGGGCGATTCGCCCGGCTCAAGCACGCGCACCGGACTCTCGTGCAAGGCGAGGTCCCGGTCGAGCGCGATCCCGTGCAAAGAAGCGCCTTCCTTAGTGAGTTGCGCCTCACGCCGGCCATAAACGTGCGCGGCGTAGGTCACCCCGTTCATAAAAACGCTGCGCCACGCCACCGCGCGGTCGCGCGCCCCGCCGGATTGTTCGCACTCGATCACCCGGGCAAAATCCCCCCGGCCCTCCACCCGCGTTTCGAGTTCGGCCAGCACGTCCGCCGGCAGCTCCGTCCGCATCGCCGCCGGCACCGTGAGCGCCAGCGCGCGGGCCGGTTCAAATTTGATCATGGCCAGCATCTCCGCACGGCGCGCCCGCGCCAGCGCCACGCCTTCCGCCGCCAGCGCGGCTCGCGCCGCCAGCGGCGCTGCGGCGTAGTTCATCGCCCACGCTCGAAACGCCGCCATCGCCGGCGGCTGCTCACCCGCCCAGCCGTGCGCGTAACCGAGGCGTTCCCGCAGTTGCTCGCGCAGGCTCACCTCGGGGCGTGCCGATGAACTTATTCCGGCGCCCAAGGGGGCCGCGCGGCCCACGATCATGTGTGCCGTCGGGAGCGCACCGGCTGGATTCCCATCGGTTACAACGAGTGGTCGGCGCGCCGTCTGATAAATTTGGCGCCAGCCCAACAGGCCGGCAAATAAGACAGAAATGCAGATCAGCAGAACACGTTTGAATCGCATAGGGGTGCGGCGCTCGCGCATCGTCGGGCGCCGGCCCACAATGTTCAGGCCGATCAGAATTTGGCGAGAAAACTCTCGCTTCCGCTTTTACCTCAGGAACTAACCTTAGCCCCGGCAATCTGCTTCGCGATGGGACCGTCGAGGTGCATGACCGTAGTCGGATACGCGAAGGACAGGCCACGCGCCGCCACCGCGCGCATGATCGCGAGGTTCACGCGCTGTTTCAGGCCCGCGCCTTCCTGGAAATCGGCACCCTTGGTCGCGTAAACGATCCACAGGTCCAGCGATGAAGCACTCAGATCGCGGAAGAAAACCATCACCGAGGACGGCTCCACCACCGTCTCCTTCAAAATGATCTGCCGCACATCCTCGATGATGATCTCCATCTGGTCCGGCGTCGTATCGTAGGTAAGCCCGATGACCTGCTCGATGCGCCGCTGCGTGAACCGCGAGAGATTCGTGATCGCCTCGGACGACACCAGTTTGTTGGGAATCACGACGAGTGACTTGTCCACGAGGCGGATCTTCGTCGAGCGCAGGCCGATGTCTTCCACTGTGCCGGTGTTGGCGCCGATCTTCACCGTCTCGCCCACCTTGAACGGCTGGTCGATGGCCACGACGATGGAGCCGAAAAGATTCGCGATCGTGTCCTGCGCCGCGAGGGCGAAGGCCAAACCGCCGATCCCGAGACCGGAGAGAATCGTGGAAACATTATAACCGAGACTCTGCACCGTGAGCAGCACGCCGATCACCACGAACACCGCGACCAGCGTCTTCTTGATCCACGGCATGAAGGCCGCGACGCCCATCTGCTTTGCCTTGGCGATCTCGTGCGCGTGGTCGAGCACCGCGTCGAAAGCGCGCAGCAGGCCCCAGAAAATCACCAGCGAGAACGCCACCGTCGAGCCATAGCCGATACTGCGGTCCGCCGTCTCCGAGAGCTTCAGCACCTTCAGCGCGGCGAAGATACCCGTCACCATCACGAAGGTCGCCACCGGGCCTTCGAGCGCCGGGAAGAGTTTGTCGTCGAGGGTCGTCTTCGTCTTGGCGGCAAGGCGCTTGAGCTGGTTGAAAATGAACGTCGTCACGAAGCGCCGCAACAGGACCGCGCCGACCAGAAAGAGCACGCAGATGACGTAGTGCGTCGCGGTGTTGCCGCTGCTCTTCACGTTGAAAAGTTCCAGCACGGTATCCACGAGGTGTTCCAGCACATCGGGCGTGTGCGGGGCGGGCGTTTTTAACACCACGGTGGTGGCGGCGGCGGCGGTCGCGTTTTGCGCGGCCTCGGCGTCGGCCGCGCTGGTTTGCGCGTGCGCGAGCGGAACCAAGAGGCCGAGCCCGAGTGGAAACAGGCGGATAAAAGAAAAGAGTGTCCTCAACATAGGCCGCGAAGCCAAAGCGCGCCGAACCGCGTGTCAAAACTTTGCCCAAGCCCCCCCGCACGCGTAGGAGCAAATTTATTTGCGATCCGCGTGGCCCCGCCCACGCGCCCGAATCGCAAATAAATTTGCTCCTACCCGGAATCCGCCCCGCCTCACGCCAACCCGATGTGCTTCAGCGCCGCTGGCGTCGGCCCTTCGAAGACCGCGATGGGCACGTTGCCGACATAGCCGATGTCCTTCATGCCCTCGGGCGTCGTGTAGAAACCGCCGGCGGTGAGATCGCGGAATTTTGCGAAAAATTGCGCCGCCTTCTTGAACTCGGGTTTCGCCTTCGGGGTGTAGCAGATGTCGTCGCAGATCGCGCGCTGCTGGCTCGCGATGAGGTCGGCGAAATCGTTGGTGAAACGTTTCTGCGATTCGGCGTCGATCCAGGCGAGGCCTTCGATCACGGTCGCACGCTCCTTGTCGTGGCCGGGATACGGCGCGCTGATCCACTCATCGATGAAGTCGGGCACGCCCAGCGTGGAAGGCGCCGGAGATTTGGCGTCACCCGGGATGATCACGTCGCAAAGCGTCGCAGCCGTGCGGCGCTGCGCATCGGTAAACGTGAGCGCCCAGACGTCGCCCGGCTTGTAGATCTTTACGAGATCGGGATCGGTGCCGTAGCCGACGGCTGCCTTCGTGGCGCCGGCTGCGGAGGTCTCCGCGCCGAGCGAAGCGCGATCCATGATCGTGACGGAGGCGGCGGCGGTCAGCATCCACTTGATGGCGGCGCGGCGGTCCATGCGCAGCGGTTGGTATTGGGAACGGTCGGGAGTGCTCATATCAGAGATTTCCTTTCTTCATTTCTTCGAGGAGGTAGTCGCTGGCGCGCCACGCGAGCGCCATAATGGTAAGCGTGGGATTCTTGTCGGCGTTGCTGGCAAAGGGTCCGCCGTCGTTCACGAAGATGTTTTTCACATCCCAGGTCTGGCACCATTGGTTGGTGACGGAGGTCTTCGGGTCGGTGCCCATGATGGTGCCGCCGACCTCGTGGATGATCTTGCCGCCGGGCTCGATGGCCTGGGCGCCGGTGGCGTCGAGCTTGCCGCGGACTTTGCCGCCCATCGCCTCGATGAGGTCGGCAAACGTGCGCTGCATGTGCGCGGCCTGCTTCGTCTCGTGGTCCGACCATTTCCAGTGGAAGCGCAACACGGGGATGCCCCATTTGTCCTTCACCGTCGGGTCGATATCGCAGAACGAATCCTCGTTGGGGATCATCTCGCCACGGCCGGCGAAGCCCATGAACGAACCGTAGTAACGGCGCGCGTCTTCCTTGAATTGTTTGCCGTAGCTGCCGCCTGTGAGCGCATCGACGCCGCCCGTGACGCCCATGCCCGGCATCTGCCGGCCGCTGCCGAGCTCGATGTGGTAGCCGCGCGCAAAGCCGAGTTTGCTGGCATCCTTGTAAAGCCACCACGGCACATAGACGTGGTTGCCGCCCGCGCCGTCTTCATTGTGGACCGGCAGGTTTTCGAGCAACGGGATCTGGCCGCTCAGGCGCGCGCCCACGGTGTCCATGATGTATTTGCCGACGAGGCCGCTGGAGTTGGCGAGGCCGTTGGGGTAGCGCGTCGATTTCGAGTTCAGCAAAATGCGCACGGATTCGGCGGAGCTGGCCGCGAGCACGACGACGCGGGCCTTGAGCGTGCGTTCCTCCCCCGTGGTCTTGTCGATGCAGATGACGCCGGTGGCCTTGCCGTTTTCATCCATCGTGATCTCGCGCACCATCGCGTTGGGCAAGATGTCGAGGTTCCCCGTGGCGAGGGCCGGCGGGAGGTGGACGGTAGTGGACTGATAGTTGGCCTTGATCGAGCAACCGCGACCACAGGGCGTCGCCCAGAAACACGCGGCGCGCTCGCGCATCGCCTGCGCGAGGATGCGCTGCGCGGTGGGATTTTTCGGGTGGAGCTTGGCGGGGATGTTATCGGCATCCTGCTTCACGCTGAGGACGGCGCGATGGATCGGGACGACCGGGATGCCGAGTTTTTTACCGCGCGCCTGCGAGAGCAGTTCGCCCGCGCGGGCCTTGGGTGGCGGGAGAAGACAGCCGTCGGGCGAATCAGGCGTGTTTTCGAGGCCGGTGTTGGAGCCGTAAACACCGATGAGCATCTCGACCTTGTCGTAATACGGCGCGACATCTTCGTAGCCGATGGGCCAGTCGAAGCCGAGGCCGTCACGCGTGCGCGGCTTGAAATCGTAGGCGCCGTTGCGCAGCGCGATGCGGCCCCAGTGGTTGGTGCGGCCGCCGAGCATGCGCGCGCGCCACCACCAGAACTGGCGCTCGGGCTCGTTCGACGCGCTCGTGTAGGGCTCGCCCGGCACCTGCCAGCCGCCATCGACGGTGGAGTCGTGGAAACCAAAGGGCTTATCCGGCGTGCTCGCGCCACGCAGCGGAGCCTGGCCGTTGGTCTGGAACATCGGCGTTTCCTTCACCGGGTCGTAATTGCGGCCGGCTTCGACCATGAGGACCTTCACGCCCTCCATCACGAGCGTGTAGGCGGTCTGGCCGCCACCGGCGCCGGAGCCGACGACGATCACATCATAGGTGGGTTGGGTCTTACTCGCGGTAATGATAGGCATGGGAAAAAGGCAGGACGTTGGGTTGGGGAAAATGTCACGTGCTCAGCGGTGAAAGCGCCACATAGGGGTCTTCGCGCAACTGCGGTGCCTTACGACCCGCAAGCACTTGCCACCACACGCGGGCGTTGGCCGCGACGACCAAGGTGACCAGCACGAGGAACGCGCCCGTGACCGCCGCGTCGATCTGGTTGTTCAACACCAGCGAGCGCCACATGGCCAACTCTGCCGGCGTGCCACCGGCCGCGATCTTCGCCTCATAGCCGCGCGCGATGGCGAGGAAACCAAGCGGCGCGGGGCTGAAAATCTTCATGAGACCGGCCGTGCTCGTCACGGCGAGGAGCCAGACAAGCGGCGCGAGCGTCACCCACGCATAGCGCGCGCGGCCCATCTTGAGCAGCACCGTCGTGCCGAGCGCGAGCGCGACAACCGCGAGGAGCTGGTTGGCCACGCCGAAGATCGGCCAGAGCGAGTTGATGCCGCCGAGCGGATCGATCACGCCCTGATAAAGGAACCAGCCCCACGCGGCGACGAACGCGACCGTGGCGATGAAATTGCCCGCCATGGATTTGGTTTCGCCGAGCGGCTTCCAAATATAACCGAGCAAATCCTGCACGATGAACCGCCCCACCCGCGTGCCCGCGTCGATCGCGGTCAGGATGAATAGCGCCTCAAACATGATCGCGAAGTGATACCAGAGCGCGAGGGCCGCCTTGCTGCCGACCACGCCGGCAAACATGTGCGCCATACCCACGGCAAACGTCGGCGCGCCGCCCGTGCGGCCCACCATGGTTTTCTCGCCGACGCTCGCCGCAAGATCGGCCATTTGCAGTTCGGTCACCGGAAAGCCCAGTGCCGTCACCTTAGCGACGACCATAGCCGCCTCGCCCTTCATGTTGATCGCAAAATATTCGCCCGGCGCCATCGCGCAGGCGGCGATGAGCGCCATGATGCCCACGCACATTTCGGTGATCATCGCGCCGTAGCCGACGACGCGGATGTGATTCTCGCGCGAGAGCAGTTTGGACGTCGTGCCCGAGGCGATGATCGCGTGAAAGCCCGAGAGCGCCGCGCACGCGATCGTGATAAAACAGAAGGGAAACACCGGTCCCGCGAACACCGGTCCCGTGCCGTCGATGAACTTCGTCACCGCCGGCATCTGCAACGTCGGCGCCAGCACCGCGATCGCGATGGCCAGGGCCACCACCGTGCCGATTTTCATGAACGTGCTCAGGTAGTCACGCGGCGCGAGGAGCATCCAGACGGGCAACACCGAGGCGATGACCGCGTAGATCATGATGCCCCACGCGAGCGACGTGCCGTTGAGCGTGAGCCAGTGTTCGAGCGTCGTTCCGGGTAGAAATTGTCCGGCCCACACCGCCGCGAGCAACGCCACCACACCCGCCACGCTGATCCAAAGCAGCTTCGGCCCGCTGTGCGCACCGCGCATCGCGAGGCCCATGACGACAGCGATCGGCATCGTGGCGAGAATCGTGAACAAGCCCCACGGGCTCTCCGCGAGCGCGTTGACCACCACGAGCGACAGCACGGCCAGCAGGATCACCATGATACCCAAAATACTGATGAGCGCCACGATCCCGGCAAACGGCCCGACTTCCGCGCGCACCATCTGCCCGAGAGATTTTCCGCCGCGCCGCACCGAGCAAAACATGATCATGCTGTCATGCACCGCGCCGCCGAGCGTCGCACCGATCAACATCCACAACATGCCGGGCAGATAGCCAAATTGCGCCGCCAACACCGGGCCGACCAACGGTCCCGGGCCCGCGATGGCTGCGAAATGGTGACCGAAGACGACCCACTTATTCGTCTTCACGTAGTCCTTGCCGTCGCCCTTGGTCTCGGCGGGCGTCGCGCGCATTTCGTCGAGAGTGAAGACCTTCGCCATGAGCCACGCCGAGTGAAAGCGATACGAAATCGCAAACGTGCAGAGCGCGGCGACGACCATCCAGAGCGCACTCAGCGGTTCCCCGCGCGACCACGCCAGCACCCCGACGCACACGGCGCCCGTGGCGGCGACGAGCGTCCAACCGAAAATACGCAGTGGCGTCATGCGGGGCGAAACAGGGGCGGCAGTAAAACTCATGGGGGGAAACAAAGGGTGCGATCAGCGTGCGAGTGGCCGGGACCAGTGCAAGCGCACGAAAGGATTTGGCGGGAAATCTTGGCGCCGCGCCGCCAGCGGACTACTCGGGCATCCGAATGATGCCGCGGCGGATCGCCTCGGCGGTGGCCTGGGCGCGGTCATGCACGTTCAGTTTTTCGAGGATGTGGCTTACGTGGCGCTTTACGGTGTCCTCGGAAATACCGAAGGTTGCCGCGATTTCCTTGTTGGCGCGGCCGGCGGCGACGAGGGCGAGGATTTCGCGCTCGCGCAACGTGATGGCCGGGCCCCGCCGCAGGGTGCCGAGCCGGCGTTCCAACTCGGGTGCGAGGTAGCGCCGGCCCTGCGCGACGGCGCGCAGCGCGGTGAGGAGTTCGTCGCGCGATGCGGATTTCTGGAGGTAGCCGAGCGCGCCCGCATCGAGTGCTGCCTGAATCTCGTCGTCGCGGGCAAAGCTCGAAAAAATCAGCACGCGCGCTTCCGCATCCCGCGCCCGCAGCGCCACCGTCGCGCCGCCGCCGCCCAAGCCGGGAAGCTGCAGGTCCATCAAGACCACGCGCGGCTTGTGCGCCACATAGGCGGCGACGGCTTCCTCGCCGCGATCCGTCTCTGCGACGACGGAAATAGTGTCGTCCAACTCCAGCGACGCCGAGAGTCCGCTGCGCACGACGAAATGGTCATCCACGATGAGAACGGTGAGCGGATTGCGCGCAGTAAATTCGGTCATAATCAGATCACCGCCGGGGTTTCTTGGTAACTGCGGACTTCAGCGGAGCCGCCGGACTCGGGTTGCAATGGCAGCGAGACCTCGACCGTGGTTCCCGCCCCGCGTCCGCTATGCCAGACCACGTGGGCGCCAAGTTTGCGGCTGCGCTCGCGCACGCCGGCACAGCCGAAGTGACCGCGTTTGCCGTTGGCCCGTGCCGCCGGATCGAAGCCGCTGCCGTCATCCACGATGCGCATCACCAGCCGCTCGCCCTCGGCGCCGAGTTGGATTTTGACCGACGTCGGCCCGGCATGCTTGAGCGCATTCGTCACGGATTCGCGCGCGATCATCCGCAAGTCATGCACGGTGCCGGCGGGCAGGCGTGGCACGGGTTCGGTGATCTCCGCGCCCACGGCGACGCCACTGTCGGCGGTGTGCCGCGCGGCCACGCCCACGAGCGCGGCGGCGAGATCACCGGCGGATTCGCACGGATCGCGCAGATCGGAGATGAGGTTGCGCGTCTCGGCTTGAATGCGGGAGACGAGATGGCGCGTCGTGACTGCGAGCGCGCGGCCTTTTTCGTCGATCTCGCGCGTCGCAAGCGCGTCCAGCCGCAGACTCACACCGGCCAGTTCCTGTTCGAGCGAATCGTGAAACTCACGCGCGATGCGCTGCCGCTCCTCCAGCGCGGCTTCGGATTCGATGCGGTGGCGGAGCGCCGTGGTCTGGCGGCGGACTTGGAGGCGCAGCACCATGATCCAAAGCCCCGCCAGCAACGTCACCGCGACCAAGACTGCGAGAATCCCCCCGAGGCGGCGCACATTCAACCACGGCGGTGATTCCAGCACGACGATATCATCGGCGCTACGGGCCAGCAGGCTCACGACGCCTGCTTTGCTGGAGAACCCGTTGCCGGGCTGCGTCGTCTCCACCAGACAGATCGCCGTGACGCGCACGCGCGAGCCGGCCTCCGGGGCAACCATCGACTCGGGCAGACGCGTCTGAATCGTGCGCTTGCCGTCCTGTAAAACCAGCACGGTGCCGACCTCGGTTTTGAACGCATCGGCGAGCGTGGCCGTGACACTCACGAGTTGGCCATCGTGAAGGCCGACGAGTTTTTCGAGCGGGTTAACGTCCACCGGCGCGGGTTGCGGGCCGGGTTGGCGGCTGATCAGTTCCGCATCGACGACGGAGGCGCTGAAGCGATCCATCTCGGGAAACCCCGCGATCTCGACCTGATCGCCGAGATTGAGAACCACCGGCGCCACGAGCCGCACGCCGAATGAAGTTTCCTCCTGCCGCAGGAAAGCGCGGCCACCGGGAAAACTGGCGGTGACCACGCCCGTGATGCGCACGCGGCGGTCGCGGCGGCCATCGACTTGAAAGGCCAGCAACTCGGCCGCCGAGATCAGCGGCACTTGCGCGACGGGCGCGGCGGCGGCGAGGACGACGACATCCGTCCAATCGATCGCACGGATGTGCGCCTGCACGAGTTGGCGGCGCTCGTTGTGATAACCGGCGGCGAGACCCTGGATGCGCACGCGGCTATCGACGAGCGGTCGCTCGCTTTCCGGCGGCACATCGATGCGCACGTCGATCATACGCGAACCCATCGCGAGGCGGAGCAGGCTGCGGCCCTCGTCGAGCGGTGCGACGGAATGAACCACGCCTTCGATCGCGACGCGTTGATAATGAAAACGCGCGGCGACGAGGTCGTCGTGGTTGGCCGGGATGCCCGGCGGGCGTTCGCCGTGACGCAGCACGCGCGCTTTCGAGAGGCCGAGGCCGGGCAGATAAAGGCCCATGCGCGTCAGGCCCTGCACCTCAACCTCATCGCCCGCGCGAAAGTCGCCGGGGCGCTCCGGGCGGAAAAATGTCGTCGAAGTTTCGTCCCGCACAAAAACGGCGGATGCCTCGACAAAAACCACGGTGCCACGCAGTCGCGCCACATATCCCTCATCGGCTTGGGTGCGGTTGAGCGAGCGCACCTCAATGGCTTTGGTGAGCAATTTCACCGGGGTCTGCGATAACGGCAGCGCGGGCTGCAGCTGCGGCTGGGCGGGCGAGAATGCGGGCATCGCGAAGGCGAGCGCGAGGAGCGCGACGCCTCGGACGACAGCAACGCGGAGGGGGAAACTTGGGGGGCGGAGTTTCACGGACAGGTCATGCTTACGACCCACGCGGCGCGTGCAAGACGCGCGACCTAGGAAAAGAGCGCCGCGATGGGTTTGCCGCCATCGGTGATCGGAACGGGGCGGTCGCCGTCGTAGAGGTTCTTCGTGTAATCGACACCGAGGGCGGCGTGAACGGTGGCGAAGAAATCGGGGACGGAAACGGGGTCTTTGACGGGCTTGCGCGCGAGGTCGTCGGATTCGCCATAGGCGCCGCGGTGCCGCAGCCCGCCACCGGCGAGGACGCAGGTGAACGTCGTGCCCTGGTGGCCGCGCCCACCGCCACTGTCGAACTCGGGCGGGCGGCCGAACTCGCTCGTGATGATGATGAGCGTCTTGTCGAGGAGGCGACGCGACGCGAGGTCGGTGATGAGCGTGGAGAACGCCGTGTCGAGTTCGCGGATGAGACCGTCCTGCTTGTGGATGCCGTCGTTGTGCACATCCCAGCCGGCGCCGTTGATGAAATTGAGATTGTGCGAGACCTCGATGAAGCGGACGCCGCGCTCCACGAGGCGACGCGCGAGGAGACATCGTTGGCCAAATTCACCGCCGTAGCGCGTGCGGAGATCGGCCTTTTCCTCTTCGAGCCGGAAGCTGCGCGTGAAATCGGGACCGCTGAGTTTCAGACTCTGGTCGATGACGGCGTCGTAGTCGGTGAGGCGCGCATCGGCGGTGACGGTGGCGGTGGCGGGGTTACGGCGAAGATCGGCGAGGAAGGCTTCGCGGCGCGACTGGCGGTCGGGCGTAATGCCACCGGGGCGAGAGAGGCCGGCGGGGCCGTGGCTGGTATCGGTGAGATAAAGATAGCCGGCGCGCGCGCCGAGGAAGCCGGGGCCGCGGGAGACGTTGGGATAACCGATGAGCACGTAGGGCGGCACACCCTCGGCGACGGCGCTGCGCTCGTGCGCGACGATGGAGCCGAGCGACGGATACACGGTGGTGCCACTCACGATGCGGCCGGTGTGCATGCGGTTGGCGGCAGCGGCGTGCTCGTCGATCACATCATGGTGGACGGTGCGGACGGCCGTCACGCGGTCCATGAGCGGCGCGGTGAATTTGAGGTGTTCGCATACGCTCACGCCGGAGACCGCAGTCGGGATGGCGTCATAGTAAGCGCCGGGGATTTTTTTCTTAGGGTCACCACGGCGCTTCGGGTCAAAGGTATCGATCTGGCCCATGCCGCCACCGAGCCAGATGGAGATGACGTGTTCGGCTTTGCCCCTGAGGAGCGCGTTGGTCGCGGTGGCGTGGACGGGTGAAGACGCGGCGCGCGCGAAGGACGGGAGGAGGAGCGCTCCGGCGGAGGTGGCGAGGAATTCGCGGCGGTTCATGATTTGAAGTAGGGCGGCGTCTTTGACCCGCCTTGGGGAGTTTATTGGAAGTTCGGAGGGCGGGTCGGAGACCCTGCCCTACCTTTTAAGGCAGCCAGACGAATTCGCGGGTGTTCACGACGCCCCACACGAAGTCTTCGTAGAGGTCGCGCCACGCGGGGCGGAGGCGCGGATCGCCGGGCGGGCCGGCGCGAGCGCGTTGCTCCATTTCGATTTTGATGCTGTTGGCTTCGGATTGAAGATGGTTGCCCCACGAGACGGTGGGGAGCACGGGCGGCGGGAGCGGAGCTTTGATTTCGGCGGCGGGGACGAGGCGCTGCGCAAAGCCCGCATTGAGCGTGCGGGCGAGTGAGGCGCGCTCCTGCGGCGTGGGGTGGCGGCTGTAGAAGCGGAGAAACACGCTGTCCACGAGTGCTGCGGGGGTGGCGGCACTCACAGCGAGGTCGGCAAGTGCGCTGCCCTGCGCGGCGCGCGTGACCCAGACGGAGACGACGCTGTTGGCGAGCACGCCGGGCTGGAGGACGTTGGGATCGGACTCGCGGGAGTTGAGCGGGCTCTGGCGCGAAGCGGTCCAGCCGAAGGCTTCGAGCACATCGGCGACGGCCTGCGCACGCGGGAGGGCGAGACTGGGGCGGTCGCGCTCGTTGGAGAGACTCGCGAGCATCCACGCGCGGTGCGGCGAGCCGAGGGAGATGAACGTATCCGCACCGCGGCGCGCATCGGGGTCGAGATTGAGTTCCTCGACCTGCATCGGCTGGCCGGCGGCGGCGAAGAGGCCGTCCACGACTTGCTCGGCGGTGAGGCGGCGCGGCTCGGGCGTGGCGAAGAAACGCTGCGCGGGCGCAGCCTTGCGGTTTTCGCCGATGGCGGGGCGCTGGTAAACCTGCGAGGTGAAGATCAGCCGCATGACGTATTTCACATCGTAGCCGTGGGCGATGAATTCGCGGGCGAGCCAGTCGAGCAACTCGGGATGGCTGGGCGCGTGGCCTTCCCAATCCTGCACGGGCTCGACGAAGCCGACCCCGATGAGGCGCGACCAGAGGCGGTTCACGATGACCTGAGCGAAACGGATATTTTGCGGCGCGGTCACGAGGGCGGCGAGGCGCTCGCGCGTGTCCTTCGGCTCCTGCATGAGCGCAGTGATTGAGGCGTCGTCAGCCGCGCCGGTGGTAAGAGCAAACGGCCACTCGGGCGCGATCAGCTCGCGGGGCTTGAGCGTGACCTTGATGAGCGACTCGCGGGCTTTCTTCTCAAAGAACGCGGCGGGCACGGTGCTGCTTGCGGGCACGGCGACGGGTTTGCGCTCGAAGAACGCGGCGAGGGAATAGAGGTCGCGCTGCTTCGTGCTGTGGTAGGGCGAGTCGTGACAACGCGCGCACTGGAGCTCGATGCCGAGAAACGCGGTGGCGACGATGTGGCCCTTGGCGGCGAAGGGCGCGTCGTTGTCGGCGGCGAGACCGAAGCCGGCACTGCCGCCCTCCCGCTCGCTGCCACGCAGGAGAATCAGCTCCGTCACGATGCGGTCCATCGCCTTGCCGTCGCGCAGCGCCTCGTGGAGGAACCAGCGGAACGGACCGGTGTTATTCAGGCTCGGCTTCAACATGCTGGGGTTCTCCGCGAGCACATCCTGCCAGTAGCTCACCCAGTGGTCGGCCCAACGGTCGTCGGCGAGAAGTCGGTCGGCGAGCTGCGCGCGTTTGCCGGGAGAGGTGTCGGCGAGGAAGGCGCGGACTTCGGGCTCGGTGGGCGGGACGCCGACGGTGTCGAAATAGAGGCGCCGGATAAATGCGGCGTCCGCGATGACGGGCGGCAGCGCGACGGACTCAGGCGGGACGGGCGGCGCGGGCCAGGTCGCGCCGACGGCAATCCATTTCTCGAGGGATGCGATCTCGGCGGATTTGAGGCCGTCGCCTTTCGGCGGCATGCGCTCGTCGTCATCGGTGCTGCGGAGACGCGTGAGCAATTCGCTGGCGGCGGGTTTTCCCGGGACGATGGCGGGCGCACCGGAATCACCGCCTTGGAGCGCGCGGGCGAGCGAGTCGAGTTTGAGCCCGCCTTTTTCCTTTTCGCCGTGGCAGCGGTAGCACTCGTTTTTGAGGATGGGCAGGACGTTGGCGTGGAAATCGAGCGTGGTGCCGGCCGGGGTTTTTGCGGCCTCGGCGAGTGCGCGTTGGATTTTGTCTTCGATGAACGCGTCGATGGGATGGGCGGACTTCGCGGGGGCGGGGAGCGGAGGCACGGGATGCTGTTGCGCCCACGTCTGGGCGACCGTGTGGCGTTTGGCCCAGTAGGCGTCCTGCGTGGCGGCGGCGGCGAGGCGCGTGCGGTCGTCGTGCGCGGCGAGGGATTGCTCGATGCCGGCGAGCGTGGCGGTCACGGCGGCGTCGGTGAGCGGGACGGGCTCGGATTTCGCGGCGACAGCCTGAAGGAGATTGAAGGAGCGGCCGTCGATCGTTTCCACGGCGACGCTGAGTTCGCCGGGATCGGCGCGGTAGGCTTTGCCGCCGGAAAGATTTTCGAGGACGACGCGCCTCGGGGCGCCGGGCTGCACGGTGATCTCGCCGAAAACTTCCTGCAGGCCGAAGGGCACGGGGCGCAGGCCGGGCAACGGCGGTGTGGCGAGCGGCGTCATCGGTTCGTGGCCGCCGGAGACGCCGCGGTGGGCCTTGGCGGTGGCGACGAGCGCGCCGTCGAACCAGAGCCGGGTGAGGCCGCGGGCGCGGAGGACGACGCGGTATTTACCGGGCGGCAGCGAGACATCGGCGGCGAGGCGCACGAGCACGGGCGGTTGCCAGCCGGCGCGGATGCCCCACGCGTCGTAGCGCAGCGGCAGGCGGGGCAAAATAAAATCCGTGCCGGTCCAGCGCGCGGTTTCTTTCGGCAAGGTCTCGCCCTCGTTCAGCCAGCGGTCGTGCGCAGGCATGGTTTCATTGAACGTAACGAGCACACGGCCGGCGGGGAGCGCGCCGAGTGCGGGCATGACGGCGGGCGCGGCCTTGGCGATCACGGTGCCGCCTTTTCGGCGGAAGCGGGTTTTCAAGTCCGCGTCGCCCACGATCTCACGGTGAATCGCGAGCGCATCCATGCTGCCGCGGAAACTCGACGCCGCACTGCCGCGCATGGAGGAACCGATCCACACTGCGTCGTCGTCGGTGACGGGCGCGGCGGTGGTGGCGCCGCCCATGTCCCATTCGCCCGGCAGCGGTTGGCCGTCGATCCAGCCGCGCACGCTCGCGGGATCTCCGAAGCGATACGTCACCGCGACATGGTGCCAGCCGGAGCCGGGCGCAAAGCCGGTCTTCGTCGTCCAACGGTGCCAGTGCGCATCGCCCTTGGCGGCGTTGGCGGTCTTGGGCGTGGCGAAGAGAAAGCTCACGGCATAACGGTCGCCGACGGAGCGCAGGCGCAGCGCCCAATTTTGGTTGTCGGGCGCGAAGCCTTCGGCGCCGGTGCGGCCCTTGCCGACGAGATAAACGTTTTCGCCGGACTTGAAACCGTCGGGCTGCACCCACGCCTCGAGCGTGATGGCGTCGCCTTGGGTGAAATCGAGGAGACTGGCGGCGCCGGGATCGGCGAAGGTGAAGTGCGAACCGCGGCCGTCGAAACGCACGGCGGTGTTGGCCGCCTCAAAGTCCGGATAGTCCGGCGGGCGCGGGCCGGGCACCTCGCGTTCGATGGAGCCGACGGAGACGACGCGGGAAACATCCTCCTCACCGAAATCCCAGCGTGCCACGGGCGCGGCGCAAAGGCTCAGACCGGTGGCGGCGAGGAGCAGAAAGGCGGGGGCGCGGTGGGACGACACGGGGGGAAACGCAGCAAGGGCGGGGCGGAGACCCGCCCTACTTTAACGTTTAAAACACGGTCTTCACGCCGAAGGTCCAATTGATGCCGTTGACCTCGTAGAACTGGACGACCGGCGCGTTGCTGCCGACCTGCTCCATGATGAGGTAGGGCTCGTTGAAGATGTTACGGGCGGAGAAGAAGAAGTTGAGCGTGTTGGTGATCCGGTAGCCGCCGCCGATATCGAGATTGGCGCGGTGGCGGTAGAAGCGCGGGTTACCCGTGATGGTGGTGGGGAAGTTGTCGCGCCAGTTGAGGTTCGAGTAGAGATTCAACTTCCGGTAGGAGTAACTGAGGCCGGCGTTGATCGAGTGCGGGACGAGGTTCGATTTCTTAATACTGGCGTAGTTGCGGGTGTAGCTGGCGCGGACATTGAGGCCACGCAGCAGGCCCGGCAGGAACGAGAGGCTCTGGCTGTATTCGAGCTCCATGCCGCGCACGGTGACGTCGTTGATACTCGAGGTCGTGGTTCTGAACGTGTAGGCCGAGAGATCGAGATCACCTTTATAGCCGAATTCCGACGCCGTGAGGTCGTTGGTGACGAAGAGTCCCTTCACGTTGTTCTGATAGAGGTTCACCGCGAGGATGCCCACGGGCTCGAAGTAGTAGGCGAGGCGGCCGGCGAAATTCTTCGATTTCTCGGGCTTGAGCGACGGATTGGGAGTGCTCACCAAAAGCGCTTCGTCGTTGATGTCCTCGATGCCGGCGATGTCGCGGAACGTGGGGCGGCGGATGGTCGAACTGAAGCCGAGCTGGGCGTCGAAATTGGGGCTGATCCGGTATTTCAGCGAGGCGCTGGGGAAATAGTTGCTGTAGTTGCCGAGTCGGTGCGTGCGCGGCTTGGAGAAATACTGATACTTGAGACCGTCGATGGTGGTGGCGCGGCCGTTGGTCTCGGTGTAACCGGCGGCGGCGAGTTCGGCGGGCGAACGCGGATTGAACTGCAACGCGTCACCGCTGGTGTCTTCGCGGCGGAGACCGGCGCGGAGGTTGAAGCGGCCGACCGTGGTCGTGGCCATGATGAAGGCGGCGTCGATCGTCTCTTCATAGTGGCGGGTGTTGGCGACGTAGGCGTTGTAGAAATTCGTCGCGGTGAGGGAATTCGTGAAGGAATTCGGGTTCTCGCGGTAGAGCGTGCCGAGACGCACGAGGTCGGGAGTCCAGACCGTGCCGCCGCCGACGGAGCGGAGGCTCGCATCGGTGTTGGTGGCGCCCATGTCGAAATCGAAGGGCGAGTTGTAGGCGGCGTAGCCACCGCGCGCGGGCGCGCCGTTGAGCGTGTAACGCAGGGACTCGGTATCGACGAGGAAGTCGCGCGTTTCCGAGCGGCGCTTGATGCCGGTTTTCCAGACGATGGGGTGAAACTTGGTGGTCTTGAGCGTGCCGATGATTTCACCGCTATAAACATCGGTCAGCGCATAACGGCCGTCGTCGATCTGGATCGTAGGATTGGTAAAGTTGGCGCCGTCGGCCATGTCGGGACCGCCGGTCTGGATGATGTGCCAATCGACACTCTTGAGCTCCGAACGCTGCGCGGTGTAGGTGAGACCGGTGAGCGTGGGACCACCCGCATCGCGGATCGAACCCTGGCGGCCGCGCGGATCATACCAACTGATCGAATTGGAACCGGCGAATTTGCCTTCGATGAGGAGATCACCGAGGCGGTATTCGAACTTCGGCACCACCGTCATGGTCTGGCCAAGCTTCACGATGGCGGCGGGATTCGAGACGACGCTGGCGGCAGCGTTATTGGTGCTGAAGCTGGTGAGCGGATTGGCGCCGATCACGGTGGCGCGCGCACCGGTGTTGAACGTGAGCGATCGCTGCGGATTGTTCAGCGCCGCGTAATTATAGAGCAGCGTGAGCGAGAGGACGAGGCGCTCCGTGGCTTTGAAGTCGGTGGTGAAGTTAACCGTGGAGCGTCGGTTGGTGCGCGGCGCGTGGAGAAAATTGAGCGCCGTCGGCACGACCGGTCGCGGATCGGCGACGGTGGGCGCGTAGCTGTAGGTGGTCGTCGTGCGGGCATTGGCCGAGTAGGCCATCGACTCGCTGATGTTGAGGCCGATGCCGAGGCGCTTGTTAAAGAACGACTCGGAATAATCGAAGATACCGCCGGGATGAATCTTCCGGGATTTGCGGTCGTCGGGGCCGTAGGTCTCGTCGAAATTGAGGCGGGTAGAGAACGCCGTGACGTTGGCGGCCATCGACACGCGACGGCCTTCCCGGTCGAAGGCGCGCTTGGTCTTTAGATTGATCGTGCCGGCCGGAGCGTTGGCATCGACGTCGGCGCTGATGGTTTTGGAAACCTCGATGGAGTCCATGCTGGCGAGGGAAACCTGCTCGAAGGAAAACGCGCGGGCGTTGCCGGCCGCGCCGGCGTTGGCATCGGCACTGCCGAGGGAAACGCCGTCGATCGTGACCTGCGTGTATTCGGAATCGAGACCGCGGAGGCGGATCGTGCGGACCTCCCCCTGCACGAGGTCGAGTTCGACGCCGGGCATGTGCTTGAGGAATTCGCCGACGTTACCTTCGGCGACGTCGCCGAACACATCGGAGGCGACGCTGTTGGTGATGTTCATGGATCGGCGCTGCTCCATGATGGCCTTCGCGTTGCCCTCGCGCTCGGTGTTGACGGTGAAAGCTGTCAGCTTGATCGGATCGCCATCGGCGCTCTTGGCGGCAGGACCTCGCAGCGAACTGATGAGTTCAAAATCGCGGGTGACGGTCGCACCGGCGGTGACCTGCACCGTCATGGTGACCGACTGATAGCCCGTGTAAGTGGCAACGAGCGTGACCGGGCCGGGCGCGACCGAAGACACGCGGTAGTAACCGCCGTCTTCGGAGATGATGGTCTCGCCGGTGGACTCGACGCGGATCTGCGCGTTGCGGATGTATTCGCCGCTCCCGGGATTGAAGATGCGGCCGGTGATCGTGCCGGAAGCGGGCGACTGCGCCTCAACGGGCGGCACGAGGAACAGACTGAGCGCAAACGCGAGCACAGCGGCGCCGCGCACGCTAAGACGTGAGGTGAGGACTGACTTCATAGGGGTAAACTGCAACGGGGGGTTAGGGAGGTAAGCGGTCGGCGTTCCCAGAATCCGGCCGCACACGGCGGAGAACGAAGGGGCACCGCGGCGAGGTGATAGGTCGTCACGCGCCACTGCGGCCGGAGGTAAGCGTCTCGCGCGTGGACCTTCACGCCCGTTTCCATACCACTTTCGTGCGCGGGCGGCATCGCACGAAAGAGCCATCTCGTAGGTCGTGCGCCGTTCGGCCCGTGCAATCAGAGTCCACCCCACCCATGAAATCAAAATCTTCCCCACTTCTTTGCCTGCGGTGGTTGCTCTTGGTCGGC
>JANXLP010000573.1 GCA_025355125.1 Opitutaceae bacterium
AGTGGGCGGCCCGCATCGCGCTGGAGAGTCGCCGCCGCGTAAAGGAGCAGCAAAAGCGAATCGGTTCGGCGGAGTTCCGAAACACCCATTTCAGCTACACCATCGGAGCCGATGGGGTGGAGAAATTCGTCGCGACGCCGGAGTTGCAAAGCGAGGACAGCATCGGCAGCGACCCGCTGCCTCCCGGCCAAGTTTGGTCGATCTCGCCTGGTGGGCAGGACGACAACCCCGGCCTCTTCCGTATCGACGTGACCGAAGGGCCAGGCAGCGGCGTCAAGATTCTCAACCAACCTGCGCCGGCTCCGTTCAAGGAAAGCGTCCGCTGCGCCGAGCAAAATCTCTACACCCGAGCAAAGACATTGGTGGGGGATCGCGATCCCCGGTCGCATGAGTTCACGGTTCAAATACGGGCCTTCGACGCTTCCAAGAACGGTTCCGCGACCGGAATTGGCGTGATGTTGGCCCTCTGTTCCAGCCTGCTCCAAAAAAATCTAAGAGGAGGCTTGGCCGTCGTGGGCGGACTAAACCTCGGCGGCTCGATTGAGCCGATCTACAATGCAGTTAGTATTGTCGAAATCGCGGCTGAAAAAGGCGCATCAACGCTGCTTCTGCCAGTAAGCGCGCGAAAGCAGATGCTTGAGCTGCCAGACGAACTGGCGACCAAAGTGAATATTATTTTCTACGCTGATGTGCGGGACGCACTGATGAAAGCATTGGTGGAATAAAATCATTGGCGGCGACTTGCGTGCGAGACCATGCGAACGTCGCGATTTCGCGAAGCCTACGACGGGAGACTTGCCAATCACTGCTGACTAGAGCGGTCCGGTGGTAGGGACCGGGTAACGCCTCGTCGCCTTCGGAGCCAACCGCGCGGTGTATGGATGCCCCTTCACGGTCCCATCCGCTGGCCGCGCTGCTGCGTCATCTTCTCCGTGATGCTCTGGCTCTGATTCAATTCCCGTCGGGCTTGGGCGCTCTTCAGCAAAGCTTCGGCCGCAGTGAGATCGCCGGATTCCACGAAGGCTTTCACCTCGTGCTTGGTGCGGATGTGGTCGGCTGGCCCCATTTCCTTCACTTTGAGGCGTTCGGTGATGACTCGGACCGCGTCGCTTTCCTGCCGGAGGGCGAGCAATGTGGCCGCGTTGAGTTCAGGGCTATCTTTAGGGTTCATCGGACTCGGTTAAGATAATAGGACATTAGGCGGGGCGAAGACAGACTTTCTTAAAGCCGTTGGTGCAATGACGCACGACGGCCGTGTGGTCCGGGAGTTTGCGGAATTCATGTGGTTTGATGAGGAACTCCTCTGCCCGGCTGTAGGAATGTGCGGTGTGATCGAGATGCACCGTGCGCGTCGCCCGCTCGACCCAATGCTTGCCGAGGGCGTTCGCGCACCGCAGAGCATCGGTTTCCGATGCGGCGCGATACATGACGAGGTTCTTCAAGTTGAGGGCGAGCACCTCGGCCTGCTCCTTGGTCTGCGGGGGAATGAGCGACTCGAAGGCCTGCGCGGAGACAATCAGCATGAGCATGCAGTCGCGCAGCCGGTCTATGACGTTGAAATCGCTGGTGCCGTCGTGGCTGGCGGTGATGACGTTTTGAAACTCGTCGCCCACATAGATGAGCTGGTTGAGGGCGTATTTCTCCCAGGGCGGGAGCGCGTAGCGCCGGAGGGCGTGGCGATAGACGAGCAGTTTGATGACGGTGAAGACATACTGCCGCTCGGTCGTGTAGTCCTGGGGCACGTCGATGCAGAAGATTTTGCCCTTATCCACGTCCATAATGGAGCAAGTGTCCGGCTGGTCTGAGCTGAAAATCTCCGCGATTTCCGAGGTGCCGAGGTATTCCAAATAGTTTTGCGAGGTGCCGATTTCACCGGCCCGCTGCTCCTTGGCCTCGTGCTTGAGGTAGGTTTGCTCGAAGATTTCCGCCAGTCGCAAATGGCGCACGGTCGGCTCCATCGCGGCCAGTTTCGCCAAGGCCATTTCCAGCTCCGTCTTAGAAGTAAGCAGGTCGTAGGCGTTGGTGGCCGTGATGGGACGGCCGATCTCTGCCAGTAGTTCAAAGGCGCGACCAATGTGCCCCGCGCCTTTGATTTTGAAGAAGCTTTTTTCGTCTTTCGGATTCAGGGCGGCGGCCGTATCCACAAGAATCCGGGCGCGGGTGGTGAACGGAAGGCGCGCGTCGCCGGTGACGTTGAGCCGGTGCGCCGACTTCTCGGACTCACCGGCCAAGCGGGGGCGAAGGCGGATGATGTCCTTCTCGCGCCCGTATTTCTTGGCCAGCCATTCGAGATAAAACCACTCGTCGCCCTTGTTCGCCATGACCACGCCCCCCAGCGTGGGATTGCGGCTGATGAGCGCCGCCATGAGGCCATTCATGCCAGAGGTCTTCCCGGAACCGGTATCGCCGGAGAAGAAAAAGTGCCGGTTGGCCTTATCGCGAGTCCACCGGAAACCGGCGAAAGCGAGCACGATTTGCCAGCGATCCGCCGCGACTTTTCCAGCGGGATCACGCACGAAACGGCGATGATCTGCGTAGTAGAAAAGGAGGCCGGCGAGGGCGCAAATCGAGGCTCCCACGATGAGCCCAAACGGGGCTGGCAGGCGGTCCGCGCCGAACACCCCGGCGGCCGAAATAACGAGCGCAAATGGCAGCGCGACCGGGGTGCGCAAACCGGGTTCGTTGTGGCGCAGATTCCGCTGGATGAACCAGCCGGCGATCCCGAGGAAAAGGGCGGCGATGGCGAACGCCGCGACCGTAATGGCGAGCGGATCGTGCAGCCATTGGCGGAGGAGGATTTGAGGTGCCGGGAGTGCTTTCATCGCGTTGCGGTGAGGGAAGAGGAAGCCCCGACCTGGGCTTTTCGCGAGGGCATGAGCCTACCGA